>JBGPGM010000397.1:0-3160 GCA_041483855.1 Phycisphaerae bacterium
ACCAAAGCCACATGTCCAGATCATAGTGGTCGGCCACGCTCTCACTCCATCACCTCCATCACTCACTCACCTCCATCACACCAACCTATCCTTCAAACATGCCCCTCACCAACTACCTCACCCTCGGCCGTTCCGGCCTGCGCGTCAGCCCACTCTGCCTCGGCGCCATGACCTTCGGCCTCGACTGGGGCTGGGGCGCCGACCCCGACACCTCCAAAAAAATCATCGACGCCTACACCTCCCGCGGCGGCAACTTCATCGATACCGCCAACATCTACACCAAGGGCCACGCCGAGTCCATCATCGGCGAGCACGTCGGCCGGCACGCCCACCGGCGCGACCGCCTCGTCATCGCCACCAAGTTCCTGGGCAACATGTTCCCCCCCGACCCCAACGCCGGCGGCGCCCACCGCAAGGCCATCCTTGACTCCCTCCACCACTCCCTCCGCCGCCTCCAGACCGACTACATCGACCTCTACTGGATGCACTTCCACGACCGCTTCACGCCCATCGACGAAACCATGCGCACCCTCGACGACCTGGTCCGCTCCGGCAAGGTCCGCTACATCGGCCTCTCCGACGCCCCCGCGTGGAAGTGCGCCCAGGCCCAGTACGAGGCCATGCTCCACCACGGCACCCCCGTCATCGCCCTGCAGATCGAGTACTCCCTCCTGGAGCGAACCGTCGAGGGCGAGCTCATGCCCATGGCCCGCGAACTGGGCATGGGCGTCACCCCCTGGTCACCCCTCAAGGGCGGCATCCTCAGCGGCAAGTACACCCGCGACTTCGCGACGACCGCCGGCCGCGGCGAATGGGTCACCCGCTCCCTGAACGATCGCGCCTACTCCATCATCGACGCGCTGCAATCGATCGGCCGGGAACTCCACGCCACGCCGGCCCAGGTCGCCATCGCCTGGGTGCAGTCGCGCCCGGGCGTCGTCTCCTCCATCATCGGCGCCCGCACCCCCGCGCAACTCGACGACAACCTCGGCGCGCTGGACGTCCACCTCCACCCCGAGCACCTGGCCACCCTCGACGAACTCTCCAGGCCCACCCTCAACTTCCCCCACGAGTTCCTGCGCGGCGTGGTCCCGGTCTTCCAGGGCGGCGCCACCATCAACGGCGAGCCCAGCACCCCGTGGCCCCTGAGCCCGCGCTCCGATTCCGAGCGCCATTGACGCCCCCCGCCGAGAATCGCGGAATTCCCTTGACAACCCGCTGAGTTCTGCGATACTGCCGTCCGGAGAGCCGTTCTCCAACGCGGGAGAGAGAGAACCCCGCGACAACCTGTGACGGTCCGCGCCGGCGCCGGCGCCGGCGCCGGCGTCGGTGGCGCTGCTATCGCCTTGCGCCGAACGCAGCGCCGGCGAAGGAGATGAAGGATGCGAAATGCACTCTTGGGCGCGATGTCGATGGCGGTCTTGGCCGCAACGGCCCAGGCGCAACTGATCCTGCCGGGCCACGAGGCCGGGGCGTACGTGATCCGTCTCGACGGCACCATCGTGCCGCCCGGCGGCCCCGGAGCGCCGCGCGTGGTCAGCGAGAACTACGACAACTGGCGCGCGGCATCCTCGACCCCGCCCGGCGTCTCGGCCCTGCTCGGGCTGTACGCCAGCAACGGCAACGAGATCGCCGACGACCTGAACATGGTCGGCTTGAGCGGCGCCGGCCTGCTCAGTTCGATGGGCCTCTCGGTCGCCAACATGCAACCCGCCGGCGGCGGGACGCTGGTGACGGGCTCGGGCACGATCCGCTTCTACCGCCAGAGCGACACCGGCTTCATCGGTGGCTTCAACTTCAACCTGCCCACGCTCAACGCGGCCCCGGGCGCCAGCTTCCGCCTGAGCTTCGCCCCCGGCTCGCTTGAGCCGCTGAGCATCATGTTCAGCACCCCGAACATCTATGCCAGCATCCAGTACACCGCCGCCACGTACACCGGGCCGGGCGGCGTGACCGATGTCGGCATCCAGCTCCGCGGGCCGCTCAACACCGGCACCAGCAGCGACAATCTCTACAACGTGCCCGGCTTTACGTCGTTCAACTTCGGCGGCAACCCGCCGGCCAACACGGCGCTCTTCATCATGACCAACAGCGTTCCCGCCCCCGGCGCGCTCGCCCTCCTCGGGCTCGGCGGCCTCTTCGCCGCCCGTCGCCGCCGCTGATCGGCCAGACTCCGCTCCGGCTCCCGCCGGAAGCCTCACAACACGCCGGCCCCCGCTCCTCGTGGCGCGGGGGCTGTGCTTTACGGCTCCTCGCTCTGGGCCGCGTCCAGCACCTTCTCCTCGACGTAGATCGGCACGTTGTTGGCGATCCCCAGGGCGATGGCGTCGCTGGGGCGCGAGTCGATGTCCACCACCTTGCCGCCGGCGTCGCGGACGCGCAGCAGCGCGTAGAACGTGTGGTCGGACAGGTCGTTGATCGTGATCGACTCGAGCTTGGCCCCGAGCGACTGGATGATGCTCATCAACAGGTCGTGCGTCTGCGGCCGTTTGATCGGGATCCCCTTGAGCCGGCGCTCGATCGCCTGCGCCTCGGGCAAGCCGATGACGATCGGGAACGCCCGCCCGCCCTCCACCTGCGAGAACCCCGCCGACGGACCCTCCCCGCCCGCCGACGCCCCGTCGGCCATGCGCGCGCCGCCCCCGCCGTCCCCGCTTCCGCCCGGCGCGGCCTCCTCGGACACGGGGGCCACCTCGCGCAGCTCGATGATCTGGTAATCATTGAGTTCGCGTATGAGGATCCGCGAGAGTTCCATCCGAACAGCCATCGTGGCGACCTCCGGGGTACGGGTCATCGTTCCGCGCGGTTGGGGGCGAGTCAACCGCTTCGCTCAGGTCCGGTGGGCGCCCGGGCCGGGCGGCCGGCGCGCCGTCCGCTCCGCGCGGGACGAGTCGCCCGGTCGCGCCGGCTCCGCCAACGGTTCGCCCAGCCGGCGCACCAGTTCCATCGGCGCGCCGATGGGGGCGACGATCACTCGTCCGATGAACTCCTGGGCGCTCAGGGCCAGGAACCCCTTCTTGATCCCCACGAAGGTCACCGTCACGTCCGCGCGCACCGCCGCATCCCCAGCCCCGCCCAGCCCTCGGCCGGTGTCGGCGTCCAGGCCCGAGGGCAGGTCCGCGGCCAGCACGGCGGCGCCCGCGTCGCCGATCGCGTTCCA
>JBGPGM010000398.1:0-3157 GCA_041483855.1 Phycisphaerae bacterium
CTCGACGACCGCGGACCACTTGGCGTCGCCGGTGCGGAAGACGCGAGTGGCCACTGGCGACGGATGACGGGCCGGTTGGTCGGGACGATGGTGACGGGGCGGGCGTACACGCGCTCCATCTCGACGCGTGCGTCGGCGACCGTGCCGGTCATCCCCGACAGCACGGGGTACATGCGGAAGAAGCGCTGGAACGACAGGCGGGCCAGGGTCTCGCGGTCGGCGGTGATCTCCAGCGCCTCCTTGGCCTCGACCGCCTGGTGCAGGCCGTGCTCCCACGAGCGGTCGGGCAGGAACCGCCCGGTGTACTCGTCCACGATGACCACGCGCCCGTCCACGACCTGGTACTGGTGCCCCGCCAGGTAGCAGTGGCGCGCCACCAGCGCCTGACGCACCAGTTCCTCGGCGCGGCGCGACGCCCGCCAGATCGGGTCGGTCAGGGCCGCGCACAGTTCCTCCGTGCGGTGCCGCCCCCGGCGGGTCAGTTCCGCCTTGCGGTGCACGTGGTCCATCTTGAAATCGGCGCCGTCGTCGAGGCGGCGGGCCACGTCCGCGGCCTCGCGGTAGACCTGCCCCATCTCGTCCTCGCGCCGCGCCCGCGCGATGATCAGCGGCACCACGCCCTCGTCGATCAGCACGGCGTCGGCCTCGTCCACCAGCGCGGCCGTCAGCCCGGGGATCATCGGCCCCGTCCCGCCGCCCCCGCCTCCCATTCCTGCGCCGACCGGGCTTCCCATCGACGCCAAGAGCCGCCGGCCGGCCCACGCGGTGGTCATCTGGCCCAGCCGGAGTTGATCGCGCAGCCAGTCGGCGGTGATCTGCTTGGGCGTGCCGTAGATGATCGGGCGCGCGTACACGTCGAAGCGGGCCTCCTGCTCCAGTTCCTGGTGGATCGCCCCGACGGCGCAGCGGCAGCGCCCGTAGATGCCCTCGCGAGATTGCGCATCGCGCTGCGCCAGGTAGTCGTTGACCGTGAAGACGTGCAGGTGGCGGTGCTGCCAGGCCAGCAGGGGCGCGGCCAGCGACCCCGTCAGCGTCTTGCCCTCGCCGGTCAGCATCTCGATGATCCGGCCGTGGTAGAGGGCCAGGGCGCCCATCAACTGGACGACAAACGGCTCCTCGGCCGTCTCGCGCCGGGCGATCTCGCGCACACACGCCAAGGCGCGCCGGACGATCTCGTCGTCCTGGCGGGCCCGCAGGAAGACCTCGCGGATGTCCAGCACGACCTGGTCCAGGGCGCGATCGGAATGATTGCGGTACGTCGGGGCCATGGCGTCGATCCGGTCCGCCTGCGCCCGCAGCCAGCCCAGGGTGATCCGCCGGTGGCGCAGCCGCATGATGCCGCGCGAGGCCATGGCATCCAGGCCGGTGGGCAGTTCCGGCCGCCGCCGCCGGCTCCGCAGCGACTGGAACAGGGCGTGGTAGCGGGTGACGGCCTGGCTCATGGGTGGGGTCGCGGTCAGATCTGCGGCCGGCCCTGGATGACCAGCCGGAGACGGTCGAGCCACTGGTCCAGCAGCGGCCTGGCGGGGAGGGTGAATCGCAGGCGGACCCGCTCGCCGGGCAGGCCGCGCCACACCGGCTCGCCCGGCGTGTCCTTGGCGGCGGTGAACACGGGGTCCACGTAGACGGTGAAGCGGTTGCGCTTGGGCGCATGACCGGAACGGTCCTGGGGGTCGAGCTCCACCGTGCCGCCGCCCGGGGAGCTCAGCGCCGCGTCGGGCAGGTAGCGCCGGCCCGCGGGCTCGGGATCGACGTTCGTGCCGTCGATGGGGTCGGCCTGCAACGCCGAGACGAGCCGGATCTGCACGGTGTAATCCCCGGGCTTGAGGGTCGGGTCGTGCAGCCAGCCGCCGTGCTGCTGGTCCATCGAAGCGGCGATGCGGACATTGGCGGTGTCCACGACCACACAGACGGGGTCGCCCTGGTGGACATACGACCCGACCAGCGTGACCGGATCCGCGCCGGCGACCACGCCGTCGTGCGGGGCGCGGACGATCAGCCCGGCGATGCGCCGCTCGACGTCGGCCAGGTTCTGGCTCAGGACGCCCACGCGCTCGGCCCCGAGCTGGGCCACCGCGGGCTGCTCGCGCTGGCGTGCCTGGCGCTCGTTGATCGAGAACTCGTCGATCTGGGCCCGCAGGGCCCGGCGGGTCTGCAGGAGCTCGTCGCTCTCGAGCGTGACGATCGGGTCGCCCGCCTTGACCGTCTGGCCGGGGCGGGCGTGGGCCTGCACGACGAAGCCATCGGTGCCGAAGAAGACTCCGGTGCGGGCGCGGCTCTCGATCACGCCCATGCCGCGCCGGTGGTCGGGCATGGGGATGACGCCGAAAACGATCAAGAGGCCGCCGACCAGGGCGGCGCTGGTCAGCACCGCGCGCGGGCGGTGCTCGGACAGTTGCGGGCTCGTCGCCAGCCAGTGCAGGAAGACGCCGACGGGAACGATGAACCACGCCGCGGCGGTCCAGACCGCCAGCAGCACGCCGATGATGAAGAGTTTGCCCATGACGAGCAGGGTGATGGAGATGAACAGGAAGATGCGGTAGGCGCCGGCGACGATGCCGTAGAGGAAGAGGATGACCTGCTCGCCGCGCAGCGAACTGGGGGGCGTGACCTGCTTGATGCGGTAGATGTGCTTCTGGATGAGGAACTTGAGGAGGCTGTTGGAGCGTTGGGCGAGGTTGGGGGTTTCGAGCAGGTCGGCGAGCATGTAGTAGCCGTCGAACCGCATGAGGGGGTTGGCGTTGAAGAGGACGGTGGAGACGCTGGCGGTGAGCATGGCGTTGTAGGCCAGCTGCGTGATCAACTCGCCGCTCGACCCCCTGGCCCACACGAAGGCGGCGATCGAGGCGACGGCCAGCTCGAAGATCATGCCGCCGGCGCCGACGGCCATGCGACGCCACTTGCTCGGGAACGCCCAGCAGGACGAGGCGTCCACGTACGGGGCGGGGAAGAGGACCAAGAGCATCGCGCCGAACTCGGGAACCTGGCCGCCGAACCGCTTGCAGATCAGCCCGTGCCCCATCTCGTGGATCGCCTTGGTGACGACGAAGACCACCGCGATCCAGGGCCAGTTGGCCGGAGCGATCGACGCGTCGAACCGCGCCACCAGGAGGTTCCATTTCGGCAGTACCTGGGTAAGCGCGGCCACGACCAGCGC
>JBGPGM010000399.1:0-3145 GCA_041483855.1 Phycisphaerae bacterium
CGACCCATCGCCCCGGTAGACGGCCAGGACACCGGCGGCACCGGATGACGGCCGCTTATGGCTGCTGCGGTCAAGCCCTGACCAGGTTCACGGGCCACCCGTGCACCGGGCCCGGCCGTCTACCGAGGCGACGTTCTTGCCCACCGCGCGGGCGGGCCCATCCTAATCGTCCCGATCCGCGGGGTACACTCTAGGTGTGAGCCGCGACCGGATCACCCTGAGCCCGATGGAGATCAGCGACCGCCAGCGGCACGCCCTGCTGCGGATCCTCCGCCTGGCCTTCTTGGTCATCTTCCTGACCGTCACGGTCCTGAGCGTCCTCAGTTATGTCCCCGGGACCAGCGTCCCGGCCAAGATCTCCCTGGCCGAATACTGGCCGCTGACCCTGAGCGTGGCCCTGGGGCTGGCGGCGGTCGTTCTGCTGGTGGACATCTTCACGCCCCGCAAAGAGATCGCCATGCTGGTCAGCATCTTCCTGGGGTTGCTGGCCGCGATGCTCGCCACCGTCGCCGTCGCGTCGCTCATCGACCTGCTGGCCAACCTCTACGACATCCAGCTGCCCAGCCTCATCAGCCTAACCAAGATTCTCGTCGGCATCGGCCTGGCCTACCTGTGCATCACCACCGTGCTGCAGACCCAGGACGACTTCCGCCTGGTGATCCCGTACGTCGAGTTCTCCAAGCAGATCCGCGGCCCCAAGCCGCTGGTGCTCGACTCCTCGGCCCTCATTGACGCCCGCATCGCCGACCTGGCCGTTACCGGGTTCATCCAGGCGCCCCTGGTGATTCCCCACTTCGTGCTGGCGGAACTTCAACTGCTGGGCGACTCGGGCGAGAAACTCAAGCGGGCCAAGGGGCGGCGCGGGCTGGAGACCGCGGCGCGGCTCCAGCGGTCCACCCTCGACGTCACCATCGACGAGACGCCGGTGCCGGGCAAGGCGGTGGACCAGATGCTGGTGGAACTGAGCCGGCGGATGCCGGGGACGATCGTGACCGCCGACGCGGCGCTGGCCCGCGTGGCCCAGATCCAGGGCGTGAGCATCCTGAACCTCAACGACGTGGCCAATGCGCTGCGCCCGGCGCTGATCCCGGGCGAGCAGTTGTCCGTGCGCCTCTTCAAGCCGGGCGAGCAACCGGGCCAGGGCGTGGGGTACCTGGACGACGGGACGATGGTGGTGGTCGAGCACGGGGCCGACCGGATCGGGCGCGACGCGCGGGTGGAGGTGACGAGCAGCCTCCAGACCTCGGCGGGGCGGCTGCTGTTTGCGCGCCTGGTCGAAGATGGCGAGGCGGGCGCGGCCGGGCCGGCGCGCACCTCGGAGCCGGGGTCCCCGCCGCCGCCGCAGGCCCAGGCGGACGAGGCCGGCGGCCTGGAAGCCGCGGCGGGCGAAGCCGCGGGGACCGAGTCGCTTGACTCGCCAGCCGATTTGGAAGCGGGATCGCCCGAGTCCCAGCGCCGATCGGGGCCGTTCCCGCCCAAGCGGGCGAGGCCGAACCCGGCGCGGAACCCGAGGCGGTAGGGGGCTCCGCTCCGTTTCTACAACCGCCTCAGCGCCTCCACCAGCCTGTCGATGTGGCCCTGCTCGTGCGCGGCCGAGACCTGCACCCGCAGGCGCGCGTGCCCCTCGGGCACCACCGGGTAGCCGAACCCGATCACAAACACCCCCAGTTCCAGCAACCGCTTGCTCATCGCGATCGCCTTGGCCGTGTCGTGGACGATGATCGGGCAGATCGCCGTCGGCGACTCGACCACCGTGAATCCCGCTTCGCGGATCTTCCGGCGCGCGTACGCGGCGTTCGCCCGCAGTTTCTCCACCCGCTGCGGCTCGCGCACCGCGATCTCGATCGCCTTGGCCGCCGAACAGGCCACCGTCACCGGAAGGGCATTGGAGAACAGCGTCGGCCGCCCACGCTGGATCAACAGATCGATCACCCGCCTCGACGCGGCGACAAACCCACCGGCCGCGCCACCTAGCGCCTTGCCCAGCGTCCCCGTGAAGATGTCCACCTCACCCTTCTCCGCCGTGCCCTGTGCCCCGTGCCCCGTGCCCTCTGGCGTGAACATCCCCCAGTGCTCGTGCGTGCCGCGGCCCGTCCGGCCCATCACGCCGTGCCCGTGGCTGTCATCGACGATGAGGAGGGCGTTGTGCTCATCGCACAGGCGGCGCATCGCCGCCAGGTCGGCGATGTCCCCCTCCATCGAGAAGACGCCGTCGGTGACGACCCACACCTGGCCGGTCACCTCCTTGTTGGCGCGGGCCTCTTCCAGTTTCGCCTTCAACGCCGCGATGTCGTTGTGCTTGTACACCGTCCGGTTGAGGCCCTTCTTGATCGTCGTGGCCAGGCGTATGCCATCGATGATGCACGCGTGGTTGAGCTCGTCGCTGATGATGATGTCCCCCGGCTCGCACAGCGTCGGGAAGACCGCCTCGTTGGCCGTCCAGGCGGAGACGAACGTGTACGCGCCCTGGGTGCCCATGAAGCCCGCGATCGCCCGCTCGACCGCCTCGTGCGGGGCGAACGTGCCGCAGATGAACCGCACGCTGGCTGTGCCCGCGCCGTAGTCGCGCAGGCCCTTGGTCCCCGCCTCGATCACCTCCAGGTGGTTGGCCAGGCCAAGGTAGTTGTTCGAGCAGAAGCACAGGCATTCGCCGTACCCGCGCACGCGGACGAGCGCGTCCATCGGGCCTTCCAGCGTTTGCAGGAGCTTGTATTGGCCGCCCCTGCGGAGCGTGCCGAGGATCTCGTCCGCGCGTGCGTCGAAAATCCTTCCAGTCGCCGTCGTCATGGAGCCTCTCCTCCCGTGCCGTCAATACGCCCGGAGGGATTCGAACCCCCAACCCTCGGTTCCGAAGACCGATGCTCTGTCCAGTTGAGCTACGGGCGCAAAGGGCTTGTTTTTCCGCTTGGACTTGAACTTGGCGGACCCGGCCGTACTGTGGTGTGACACCCGTTGTGACACCACTACCGAACGTCCGTTAGGGTGGCAAACCGAGAGGATCAGACCATGGCGCAGCGTAGCCGATCGCGGGGGGACCGACCAGCCAAGCCGTACGCGGACTTCCCGTTGTTCCCGCACGCCACGGGGCGGTGGGCCAAGAAGATCCGGGGCCGCTTCGCCTTCTTCGGCCCGTGGGCGGACCCCG
>JBGPGM010000400.1:0-3138 GCA_041483855.1 Phycisphaerae bacterium
CCCCGCTGCGCCGTCGCCATCGCCACCGGCGTTCTTGCAGATGCGGCGGATCTCGGAGCGGAGTTCGACGCGGAGCCTGGCGTCCAGGTTGCTCAACGGTTCGTCGAGCAGCAGGACATCGGGGCGGACGACCAGGGCGCGGGCCAGAGCGATCCGCTGCTGCTGGCCGCCGGAGAGCTGGTTGGGCTTGCGCGCGGCGTACTCGCGCATGCGGACCATGTCCAGGGCCTCGGCGACGCGGCGCTTCTTTTCGTCGGCGGGGACGCGGCGCACGCCCAGGCCGAATGCGACGTTGGCCTCGACGGTCATGTGCGGCCAGAGGGCGTAGGACTGGAAGACCATGCCGGTGTTGCGCTTGTTGGGGGGCAGGCGGGTGACGTCACGCTGGCCGAAACGGACCGTGCCGGAGGTGGGCTCGATGAATCCGGCGATCATGCGCAGGAGGGTGGTCTTGCCGCAACCAGAAGGACCCAGGAGGAAGAAGAGTTCGCCGGGCTCGATCGCGAGGGAGACGGCGTCCACGGCGATGGTGGCCGCGGAGCCGGCGCCGAAGCGTTTGGTGAGGGCGTCGAGCGAGATGGGGATGGACATGCGGGGTACAAGGTAGCAGGATCGTTCACCACGGAGAACACGGAGAGCACGGAGAAAGGCGGCGGATGGGCCGGAGCGGGGCTGGTGGTATGCTCCGGGGCCATGACACGAGAGCGGTTGAGCGAACGCGAGCGGATGTCGGTGCCGAGCGAGGTGGAGCGGCTGCGGAAGCATCGCGTGCGGCCGGACCGGGACCTGTCGCTGCGCGACCTGCTGGCGTCGCAGGTGCAGGCGGTCAAGAAGTTGCAGCGGGCGGTGGGGGGGTGCGCGGCGGCGTGGGAGGAGGTGGTGCCGGAGACGCTGCGGGGGCGGACGGCGCTGGTGGGTGTGAGCCGCGGCGTACTGACGGTGAAGGTGGAGGATGCGGGGACGAAGTTCGAGTTGGACCGGTTCTTGAGGAGTGGCGGGGAGGCGGCGCTGGTGGGGCGGGTACCGGTCGGGCTGAGGCGGGTGAGGCTGGTGTTGTAGGGGGGGAGTCGACCACCGGGGCACGGAGACACGGAGGGGGACGAGCGCTGCGATGCCGCCGCCGATGAGCGAGATCGAGTTCCTGCGCGCGTACCTGGCGGAGCGTGATGCCCCATGTCCGGGATGTGGGTATTGCCTGCGCGGGCTGACGGGCAACCGGTGCCCGGAGTGCAATCAGGCGCTGCGGCTGCAGGTCGGGCTGGTCGAGCCGCGAGCGGCGGCCTTCATCGCGAGCGTGATCGGTCTGTCATCGAGCCTGGGGTTCTGCACGATCTGCGTGGCGTTTCTGGTTATCTTCCTGTTGTGGCATCCCGCGGGCGCCGGCGTACCAGGATTGCGCGACATGGCGCCCTTGATAACGGGGAACGCCACGTGCGTGACCGGGCTGGTCGTGCTGATCCGCAAGCGTCGGGCGCTTCGGGAGCTGGAGACGCCCTGGCGGTGGACGGTGGTCGCCCTGATCTGGCTGGTGGCGCTGGCATTCCCGGTATGGTTCGCCCTTGCGGCGCCGTGACCGCTTGCGGAAGGCGAGCACGATGCAAGGGAGGCGCGTCGCGCGGGTATGCTGGCGGGGAGTGCTATGCCGACGCTGATGAGCGATGCCGAGTTGATCAGGGCCTACCTGGCGGAGCACGATGCGGAGTGCCCGAAGTGTCGGTACAACCTGCGCGGGCTGGGAGGCGGGGCGTGCCCGGAGTGCGCGGAGCAGATCACGCTGGCGATTGCGCGGGCGGAACCGCTCCGGCGGTGGCTGACGCTGGTGATCGTCGCGCTGGTTGGAATCGCGTTGAACGGGGTCGTCTCTGTCATCGTCAGCATCCTGGGTGTAGGGAATGCGATCGCGGCTACACGGCGTGCGATGGCGCTGGGCGTCGCAATAGGCGGTCTGCCCAACTGGTACTGGTGGTCCACGGGCATCATGGGTGCCTACTACCTCGGCACAGGGATTGGCGGCGCATGCGTGCTGGTGCTGCTCTACCGCAGGAGCGCACGCGGAGAAACCGGGCGCGGCGTGGGGACCGCGATGCTGTTCGTGGTGTGCACCATGATCTTGACCAGCGTCATCTATCTTGGCTATACGATGCGATTTGGGTTTGGCCTGTTCTGACGGATGGCGGGGCGCGCTGCCCGGGCTGGCCCGACCGGTCGATGGGGTGAAGGCGTGAAGCCGCACGCCACGCCGACCCCTTCAGAGTCGTGCATTCTTCCGCATCGGTTTCCGGGGGTGTCGCTGCGCTCCACGCCCCGGCTATTGACGGCCAGGCCTTCGGCCTGAAGAGGCGTGCCGGGCATCGCGGGCGATCAGGGCAGACGGCACGGCTTGCTCAGAGAGTCAAGCCGCGGCACGCATCGGGAGGGAGACGGCTAGGCGTAGCGCCCGGCCGCGGCCCGGCTATGGGGGCGACAGGGCACCCGCCCGATCCGGCCGGGCCGGGCGGGCGTATAGATCGGTGGATGGAAACTGCCGATAACTGAGCCATGCCGCCGACCTCCACCGACCTGTCGCCCGAACTGGGGGCCCACATGCGGGCCATCAAGGCCAAGGCCAAGGAATATGGCCTGGACTTCTACGAGGTCGTCTTCGAGGTGCTGCCGTTCGACACGATGAACCAGATCGCGGCGTACGGGGGGTTCCCGGTGCGGTACCCGCACTGGCGGTGGGGGATGGAGTACGAGACGCTCTCGAAGCGCGACGCGTACGGGCTGGGGCGGATCTACGAGATGGTGATCAACACCGACCCGTGCTACTCGTACCTGCAGGAGTCCAACCCGGTCACGGACCAGAAGCTGGTGATGGCGCACGTGTACGGGCACGCGGACTTCTTCAAGAACAACTTCTGGTTCGCCAAGACCAACCGCAGGATGATGGACGAGATGGCGAACCACGCCACGCGGGTCAGGCGGCACGTGGACCGGCACGGGCAGGAGGCGGTGGAGCGGTTCATCGACGCGTGCCTGAGCATCGAGCACCTGATCGACCCGCACTCGATGTTCATGCAGCGCGAGCCGCGGGCCGGCGGCGGGACCGGGGGGCCGGGGACGGGGCGGCCGGGCGAGGGGCCCGGGCGCAGCCGCGGG
>JBGPGM010000401.1:0-3134 GCA_041483855.1 Phycisphaerae bacterium
CTAGCGCGCTGCGCCGGTCCGTGTCCATACCGGTGGAGATGGGCAGCACCAGCGGGTCGAAGAACAGGTCCGCCGGATCGAGCCCGTGCCGCTCGATGGCCTGGCGGTGAGCCCGCTCGGCGATGGCCAGCTTGCGGTCCGCCGTGCGGGCCATGCTCGCCTGCTTGTCCTCGTCGATCGAGCCGATAACCAGGGCGGCCCCGTAGGTGCGGGCCAGTTCGCACAGGAGTGCGAACTTCTCCTCGCCGTCCTCGAAGTTGGCCGAGTTGATGATGCACTTGCCCGGGGCGTGCTTGAGGCCCGCCTCGACGGTGGCGATCTGGGTCGAGTCGATCATCAGCGGGGCGTTCACCTGGCGCACCACGCGTCGCACGACCTCGGCCATGTCGGCGGCGTTGTCGCGCCCCGCGTAGTCCACGTTCACGTCCAGCACGTGCGCCCCGTCGTGCCTGACCTGCTCGCGGGCCAGCGAGACGATGCCGTCCCAGTCCTCGGCCTCGAGCAGCCGCTTGAACCGGCGCGATCCGGAGGCGTTCATCCGCTCGCCGACGATCAGGAAGGAGGCGTCCTGGCGGTACTCGGCCGGCGAGTACAGGGACGTGCAGGCGGGTTTGGCCGGCGCCTTGTGCAGGTGGCGCTGCGGGCGGTCGCCGATCGCCTCCACGAGCAGGCGCAGGTGCGCGGGCGTCGTCCCGCAGCAGCCGCCCACGATGTTCACGCCGTTCTGCTCGACGAACCGCAGCAAGGCCTCGACGAACGGCTGCGGCTTGAGCGGGTACTCCGTCCGCCCGTCCACCAGCACGGGCAGCCCCGCGTTGGGCATCACCGAGATGTACCGCTCCGGCCGGCGCGCCCCGTTGGACTCCGCCTCCGCCGCCCCCCCGTCCCCGCCCCAGTACCGCCCCAGCCACTGGACGTGCTCGGCCATCTCCGTCGGGCCCGTCGCGCAGTTCAGCCCCAGCGAGATGATCGGGTATTGCGCCAGCGCCGCGGCCGCGGCCGCGATCTCCGTCCCCAGCAGCATCGTCCCCGTCGTCTCGATGGTGACGCTGGCCATGATGGGCACGTCCAGCGGCGTCAGGTTGCGCTCGGCCAGCGCCGCCAGGCACGCGTTGATCGCGCACTTGACCTGCAAGAGGTCCTGGCACGTCTCGATGAGCAGGGCGTCCGCCCCCGCGCGCCCGGCCGCCCAGGTCGCCGGCGCCCCGTCGAGTAGCCCGCGCGCCTGCTCGCGGTACGACTCGAACATCGCCTCCCACGATGTGTTGCCCAGGGTGATCAGCCGCGTACCCGGCCCCATGGACCCGACGACAAAGCGCGGGCGATCCTTCGTCGAGAACTTGGCGCACGCAGCGCGGGCGACGTCGACCGCGAGCCGGTTCAACTCGTACGTCTTGTCCGCGATGCCGAACTCGGCCAGGACCAGCCGGTTGGCCCCGAAGGTGTCGGTCTCGACGGCGTCGCAGCCGACGGCCAGGAAGGACTCGTGGATGCCCTGGACGATGTCGGGCCGGCTCTTGACCAGGATGTCGGTGCAGTTCTCGCAGCCGCAGTAGTCGTGCTCGACGCTCAGGTCGTGCTGGTGGATGGAGGTGCCCATCGCCCCGTCGAACACGAGGATGCGCCGGGCGAGTTCCTGGAGGAAGCGGCTGGGCATGAGGGGTGGCCTTTGCGATGGACAGGGGAAGGGCGGCCGCGGTCATTCATCCATTCATGCGGATAGACGGATGAATGGTAGCCTCTCCCTGGGTCCCGTGCAACCCCAGCCGCGCCCGCGTATCCTCGCCTTCCGGGGAGCCGAGGATGGGCGGCACGGGGAACGGAGGCTCGCGTGCCGCCGGATGTGAAGGGTAGCTCGGCGGCCTGGCCGACCACGCGGGGCCGTTCGTCGCCGTCTAACCGAGGGAGATCCTGATGCCCTGCACACGCCTGATCGCCGCGCTCTGCCTGCTCGCCATCACCCTGGCGCTGCCCGGTTGCGACGACACTGACGCGGCGTCCGTACGCATCGTCCTCAAGCCCGACTTCTCCGGCGAGGTCCGTACCACCACCCTAGTCATCCCCGCCGACGCCCGGCCACCCGCCGGCGCCACCAGCGGCATCACCTGGGACGCCCGCGCCGACCTGGCCTCCTCCGCCGGCGCCTTCGCCAACCTCGCCGATGTCCATATTGAGGACATGGCCTTCGTGTGCGGGCGCACCCCAGACGGCCTGGCCTACGTCAAGGTCACCCTGCCCCGCGGCAAGGCCGCCAAGTGGCCCGGCGCGCTGACGACGCTGTCAAGCGACAGCCGCGCCAACGCGGCCAAGCGCCTGGCCCCGGACGCCAAGGACTCGACGATCGGCGCCAAGATCAAGGTCCAGATCGACTTGCCCGCCAGGCCCGCCAGCCACGGCCTCGTCTCGCTCGTGCACGGCGTCGATGAGTCCGCGGACAGGACGCGCGCCGTGCTGCTCGTGCCGGTGGATGTCGCGACGGCAGAGGGCGAGCCGCTGGTGTGGCACCTGACGTGGGAGGTGGAGAAGTAGCGGGGCGGGGCGGACGGGGCTACTTCTTCTTGGTGTCCTTGGCCGCGAAGTAGTTGCCGCCGAACTTGCGCTGGAACTTCTCGACGCGGCCAGCGGAGTCCACGAAGGACTGCTTGCCGGTGAAGAAGGGATGCGAGCCGGACCACACCTCGACGTGCAGTTCGGGGACCGTCGCCCCGCAGGTCATGACCAGTTCCCCGTTGTGGAAGACCTTGCAGGCGGGGTAGTACCTGGGGTGGATCTTGTCCTTCATGGCCTGTCCTCGGTGCGGGGGGAGTGCCGAAGCGAGCGGGAACGTCGGCCGCGGGGGACGACACTCCGCGGCGGGCCGAAATCGTAGGCGCCGATCCGGCTCGTGCAAGGGCGGTTCTTGACCGATACCACGGTCCGGCTACGCTTGCACTCGCCGGACATTCCCCGATAGCTCAATGGTAGAGCGAGCGGCTGTTAACCGCTAGGTTCGAGGTTCGAGTCCTCGTCGGGGAGCTTTGACGACCCCGCCGAGAAGGCGGGGTCGTTTGGTTGACGGGGCGAGCCGATGGGCCGGTCCCGCGGATCCGCGACAACTCGCGTTGGTGGCGTGGCTTGCGGCGCTGGCGGTTGGC
>JBGPGM010000402.1:0-3129 GCA_041483855.1 Phycisphaerae bacterium
CGCGGACGGGTACCACATCAACGCCGCGGATGTGGGGTCGGGGGGGAAGGACCTGGTCGGGCTGCGGGTGTTCGTGGTCAACGGCACGGGGGTGACGGCGTACGCGGATTATCCCAAGGGGGAGCCGTACGGCAGGGAAGGGGAGATCCGCGTGCACAAGGGGACGGTCAGCGTGCCGGTGGTGCTGGAGCGGCAGGGAACATGGGGGGGCCGGCCGCTGCTGGCAGTGACGTACCAGGCGTGCACGGAGACGGCGTGCCTGGCGGCAAAGACGGTGGAGCTGGATGTGGCGATCGACCGGAAGTGACGGGGCGGCGCGGAACGGCCGGGGGCGTCATTCCTTGGCCGCGGGCTTCTCGGGCTGCGGCTCGGGCGGCACGTCGGTCGGAAGGGGCACGACGGCCTTGAGCGGGACACGGATGGTGCCGCCGCAGTTGCGGCAGCGAACGGTCTTGCCGCGGGAACTGACCGGGACGGCGAGGATCCGCCGGCAGGTCAGGCTGGGGCACATGATTCGGAGGGTTTCCTGGGCCATCTGGGCGAGAGACTCCGGGCGCATCATCGGACGGATGGGCTTGTAACTTCAGCGGTGGCGGGCGTGCGAAGGGGCGCATGATGGGGTTCGCGGGGCTATCGTCTGGGCGGTCGCCGGGAGCAGGGTGGGCTGCGGTTATCGGAGCCGGGAGGGGCCCAGCGGCCCTGAAGGAACGGACGGTCCATGGCAGAGGCGACACGGCGGGAGGGCGGGCGGATCGCGGCCGGCGGCGCGCCGGCGACGTGCACGGCGGTGGTGGGCTTGCAGTGGGGGGATGAGGGCAAGGGGAAGGTGGTGGACCTGATCGCGCCGGACTACCAGGCGGTGGTGCGGTACAACGGGGGCGCCAACGCGGGGCATTCGGTGGTGGTCAAGGGTGAGCGGTACGCGCTGCACCTGGTGCCGTCGGGGATTCTGTATCCGGGCAAGGCGGCGGTGATCGGCAACGGGGTGGTGGTGGACCCGGAGGTGCTGATCAAGGAGATGGAGGGGCTGGTGGCGCGCGGGGTGGACGTATCCGGGCTGGTGGTGTCGGACCGGGCCCACGTGGTGATGCCGTACCACAAGGCCGAGGATGAACTGCGCGAGCGGCTGCTGGCGACGCAGGAGGGGGAGTCGCTGGGCACGACCAAGCGGGGGATCGGGCCGTGCTACGCCGACAAGGCGCACCGGGCGACGGCGTTGCGGATGGGCGACCTGCTCCGCCCGGAGCTGCTGCGCCGGCGACTGGACAAAGTTTGCACTATCAAGCGGGCCCTGCTGGCGGGGCTGGGGGCGGGCGACCTTGGCGCGGCGGGGCTGGACGCGCCGGAACTGTCCCGCTGGGGCATCGCTCTGGGTGAGCGGCTGCGCGAGCACATCCGCGACACGACGTACCTGCTGCACGACATGCTGGCCGACGGCAAGCGGCTGCTCTTTGAAGGCGCCAACGCCGCGCTGCTCGACGTGGACCACGGGACGTTCCCTTTCGTGACGAGTTCCAGCTGCACGGCGCTGGGGATCCCCGCGGGCACGGGCGTGCCCGGCCGGAACCTGCAGGACGTGATCGGGGTGGTCAAGGCGTACTCGAGCCGCGTGGGCAACGGCCCGATGCCGACGGAACTCAGGGACGAGATCGGGTCGCGCATCCGCGAACGCGGGCGCGAGTACGGCACGACGACGGGCCGGCCGCGCCGGGTGGGGTGGTTGGACCTGGTCGCGGTGCGGTACAGCGCGATGCTCAGCGGGGCGACCCGCCTGGCGATCACGCTGCTGGACGTGCTGTCGGGGCTGGACGAGATCAACGTTTGCCTGGCCTACCGGATCGACGGGCGGCGGACGGACCGCTTCCCGCCCGACGCCGAGACGCTGCGCGGCGCCGAGCCGGTGTACCAGACGATGACGGGTTTCGGCCAGGACATCGGCGCGGCACGCCGGCGGACCGACCTGCCGGCGCCGGCGCGGGCGTACCTGGAGTTGATCGAGGAGGTCGTGGCGGTGCCGGTGGGCCTGGTCGGGGTGGGGCCGGAACGGAGCCAGACGATCCTGGAGTAGCCCCAGCGGCGGCGAAAGCGGAAGGCCCGCGCCCCCAAGAAGCTGGCGCGAACCGGCGCTGGGGCGGGGCGTACAGAGGCCGGGCTGGGATGATCGGCGGCGGAGGGGCGCGCGGGCGAGTCAGCGAGCCAGTTCATGAACCAACCAGCGGGCACGGGCGCGGCGGCGGCGGGGCGGCACGACTTTGCTCGGAGCAGCAAAGTCGTGGCACCCGACGTGCCCGGCCCGTACGCGCAGGATCCGGACGCCCTGGCGGCGGTCGAGGCGATGCGCCGGCGGCTGCCCAAGGCGGATCCCTTGCGGCACCTGCCGGACGTTCACCCGGCGCGGATCCCGCGCCACATCGCGATCATCATGGACGGCAACGGGCGGTGGGCGCAGGAGCGGGGATTCCCCCGGGTCTTCGGGCACCGCAACGGCGCGGCGACGGTGCGCGCGATCATCGAGGCGAGCGGGCTGCTGGGGGTGGAGGTGCTGACGCTGTACTCGTTCTCGCTGGAGAACTGGAAGCGCCCGGCGGAGGAGATCGCGGCCCTGATGTCGCTGTACTCGATGTACCTGGAGGGGGAGCGGCAGCGGCTGGTGCGCGAGAACATCCGGTTCGTGCAGATCGGGCGGCGCCAGGGGCTGCCGGACGAAGTGCTGGCGGCGTGCGATGCGCTGACGGCGGCGACAGCGGGCAATACCGGGGCGACGCTGTGCGTGGCGGTGAACTACGGATCGCGAGCGGAGATCGTGGACGCGGTGAGGGCGATCGCCGACGAGGCGCAGCGCGGCGAGATCCGGCCGGAGCAGATCACGGACGAAACGATCAGCGCGCACCTCTACACGGCGGGGCTGCCGGACCCGGACCTGCTGATCCGCACGGCGGGGGAGATGCGGGTGAGCAACTACCTGCTGTGGCAGATCAGTTACGCGGAGCTGCACGTGACGAACGTGCTCTGGCCGGATTTCACGGTGGCGGATCTGTACAGGGCGGTGCGGGACTACGCGTCGCGCCGACGGCGGTACGGCGGGCTGGATGGGAGTGGGGGGGGAGGGGCGGGCTGAACGCCCGGCCG
>JBGPGM010000403.1:0-3121 GCA_041483855.1 Phycisphaerae bacterium
GCCAACTCGCCCGTCCCAGCTCCCAGCTCCGCGCCATCCGGTCGAACATGCCGCACCTCCGTTGCGAAAGGGGGGTCCCGCCGGACGCCCGCCGCATCCCCCGGGCGCCGCGATCATCCTGTGAAGGATACCGGATCACTGGTGTGCCTGTTGGGTAGCCGGGAGCCGTGCAGCTAGGCGCGTGTTCGGGACAAGCGCCCGGCTTACCCCCATGGCGCTCGCTCTCCTGAGAATCCTGCCGGATTGGCCTTGCTGTCTGGCGCGCCTTGCCCCTTCATGGACGCGAGGCCGCCGTCGGGGTATTCGCGGTGGGGCGCGGCATGAGGGGGAACGGGTGGGTGCCTGTGTCATCCTCCAACCAGGGCAAGCGTGCTGTAGAATCACCAGCAACGGCCCACGGCCGCCGCAGGCGGAGAATCAATTGGCAAATCCCGGCTACAGCGTCGCGAGCGTCCACCGTCGGCCTCTGGCGCCGATCGTGCTCATGGCGTTGGCCACGCCCGCCTTCGCCGACAACGGCATCCCTCGCCCCGACCACATCCTCATCGTCATCGAGGAAAACCACGCCTACTCGCAGATCATCGGCTCACCCAGCGCGCCCTACATCAACTCGCTGGCCGCGGCCGGCGCGCTCATGACCTCGTCCTACGCCATCACCCATCCCAGCCAGCCCAACTACATCGCGTTCTTCTCCGGCTCGACCCAAGGCGTCACGACCGACGGCATGTACCCGCACACGCTGTTCACGGCCCCGAACCTGGGGGCCAAGCTCTGGGCGGCGGGGCTCACGTTCGGCGGCTATTCGCAGACCATGCCCTCGGTTGGCTACGACGGGCTCACCGCCGGCAACTCTTCAACCGGCACGTATCAGCGTAAGCACAACCCGTGGGTGAACTGGCAGGATCTGTCCCCGGTCCTGCCGCCCAACAAGCTCCCCGCATCGGTGAACATGCCGTACGCCGGGTACTTCCCGTCGGACTATTCGACCCTCCCCACGCTTTCGTTCGTGATCCCCAACCAGCTCTACGACATGCACGACGGCACGATCCAGCAGGGGGACACGTGGCTGCGGGACAACATCTCTGCCTACGCCGCGTGGGCCAGGAACAACAACAGCCTGCTCATCGTGACGTTCGACGAGGATGACGGCGCCCACTCCAACCGGATCGCCACCATCTTCTACGGCCCGATGGTCGTGCCGGGCCAGTACGGGCAGGTGGTCACGCACTACAACATGCTCCGGACGCTGGAGGACATGTACAGCCTGCCGCACGATGCCGGCACCATCGCGGCCGCCCCAATCGCCGACATCTGGGCTCACTGCCCCGCCGATCTGAACGACGACGGCGTCGTCAACTCACAGGACTTTTTCGACTTCCTAACCGCGTTCTTCGCCCAGGCTCCCGCCGCCGATTTCAACCACGACACCTTCATCAACTCCCAGGACTTCTTCGACTTCCTCGCGGCGCTCTTCGCCGGCTGCCCGTAGTCCACTGTCAGCACGCCCACCGCCGCCTGCGCATCGCCGCGATGACGGCCAGCGGGGCGATGTGGTTGAGGTGCCGGGCCGCGGTGGTGATGCTGCGGTGCCCGAGTTGCTTGGAGATGATCCCGATGTCCACGCCCTCTTCGCGCAGCTGCGCCGCGTGGGTGTGCCGCAGCCCGTGGGCGTGGACGCGCTTGGCGATCCCGGCGGCGCGGCCCAGCCGCTTGAGCAGGCTCCGCACCTAGGCGTCGGCCAGCCGCCCGCCGCGGAGCGTGCACAGCAGCGGCTCGGCCGCCCCCAGGCCCGGCCCGGCGCGGACCGCCAGCCGTGCGCACCACAGTTTTGTGGTGCCGCGCCCGGAAGGGGTTGACAGCCGGCCGGCGTCCGGTCATAGTGCGGCGACGCCGGCGGCGGTTCCGTTCCGCCGGCGGGGACGTCCTCGGGCTGTCCCGGCGCCGCCGCGTGCGGCTGGCCTCGGCATCCTCGGGAGGCTCGATCATGAACACCCCCCGCGTCTGGTGGCTCGGTGTGCCCCTGGCCTTGTTGATGCCGGCGTCGTGCGCCGCCCAGGGCGACCACGCCTACCTGGGCATCCTGCACAGCCACACCAGCTACAGCGACGGGTCCGGGCGTCCCCCCGAGGCCTACGCCCGGGCCCGCTCCCAGGGCCGCTGTGACTTCTTCGCCATCACCGAGCACAACCACGGCGTGCAGATCCTCCCCAAGGAGCCGCGTGTCGGCCAGCCGCCCATCGCGCTGGACCACTCCCTCTACAACGGCGGCCCCCAGTCGCTGGTGGCCGCGGCCCAGGCCGCCACCGACGGCACGTTCGTGGCCCTGTACGGCCAGGAGTTCTCGTCGATCAGCAAGGGCAACCACGTCAACGTCTTCGACGTGCCCGCCGTGATCGACGCGCCCAACGGCGCGTTCCACACGCTGGTCTCCTGGGTCAATGACCCCGCCCACTTCGACAGCACCGGCCAGCCGGCGATCGTGCAGCTCAACCACCCCGGCCTGGGCCCGGGGGCCAAGGAGTACGGCCAGAGCGACTTCGCCTCGACGCAGGAGTGGTTCGACCAGATGGGGAGCCTGGCCTGCACCATCGAGGTCCTCAACGGCCCGGGCCTGAGCCACACCGACGGGCAGCCCCTGCCCCCTGCGGCGGAATCGGCGTACCTGCACTACTTGTCCCTGGGGCTGCACCTGGCCCCCACGGCCGACCACGACAACCACTTCCGCACCTGGGGGACGCTGACGACCGCGCGCACTGGGGTCGTCGCCGCCCACCTGACCAAGGCGGACCTGCTCGGGGCGATCCACGCCAGGCACGTGTACGCCACCAGCGACGACGACCTGCGGGTGATCGCCCGTATCGACTCGCACCTGTGCGGCGACACGGTGCCCGCCCCGGCCCTGGGCTCGGGGCTGACCATCCAGGTCTGGATCGACGACCAGGACGAGCCCACGGCCGCGTACCAGATCGACGTCTTCTCGGGGGTCGCCGCCAGCCAGATCCCCGCGACGGTGGTGGGCAGTTTCGAGG
The DNA here is from genome assembly GCA_041483855.1 of Phycisphaerae bacterium. GTDB lineage: Bacteria > Planctomycetota > Phycisphaerae > Phycisphaerales > UBA1924 > JBGPGM01. The sequence goes on from JBGPGM010000403.1 coordinate 3,030, forward strand.
CCGAGGGCAACGGCGAGCACGTCATCGAGGACGTCAAGTACACCGGCGGCCGGCAGTACGTCTTCCTGCGCCTCCGCCAGCAGAACGAGGAC
>JBGPGM010000404.1:0-3115 GCA_041483855.1 Phycisphaerae bacterium
ATGTGCGTGCCCGCGGGAGCCATCTTGCCATTGCGGGCCGCAGCCGTCGGTACACTGCGCAGCGAGCCGCCAACCACGCGCGTTCACACTCCTCCAGGAGGATCCCATGAGCACCACCCTTGCCTCATTCCTGACGCTGGCCCTGAGCACCTCGGCGGTCGCCGCGGCGGGGCCGCCGATCACGCTGGAATCGCTCTTGACCGAGATGACGGACCGTGACGCGATCGCGCGGTTCCCGGATCCGGCGTACACGTGCAGGCAGTTCTCATCGTACGACCGGGCGTCCAAGACTGCCGACGACCCTAAGACCTGGTTCGCCAACGGGGACGCCAACCAGTACCTGCGCGTGGAGGAGGTCGCGGGGGCCGATGGCAAAGCCCGTAAGGAATGGGTGATGGCGGACATGGACGGGCCGGGGGCGGTGGTGCGCGTCTGGTCGGCCAACCCCAAGGGGACGATGCGGGTGTACTTGGACGGGGGCACGGCGGCGGTGATCGAGGCGCCGATGGCCGATGCGCTGGGGGGCAAGTGGAAGGTGGGCCCGCCGCTGTCGCAGGAGGTGTCGCGAGGCTGGAACCTGTACCTGCCGATCCCGTACGCCAAGCACTGCAAGATCACCAGCGACCAGGACGGGTTCTATTACCAGGTGAACTACAGGACGTATCCGGCGGGGACGGAGGTCGTCTCGCTCAAGCCGAGCTTGGATAGGCCCGGGGAGGCGATTGCTGAAGCCCAGAAACGGCTCGTGGAATCCCCGTCGGCCAGGATCGCGGCGGACAGGCTCGCCTATGCCGCGCTGGCGCCGGGCCACACGATGACGCTCATCGACGAGGCGGACGGGCCCGGGACGATCAGCGGCCTCACGTTGGCGGTCAGGTCGGCGAACCGGGACGCGGCGCTTCGCGCGACCGTGATTACAGCGGAGTTCGACGGCGAACAAGCGGTCTGGACCCCGGTCAGCGATTTCTTCTCCAGCGGTGTCGGAGTGAACGCGTTCACCGACCGGTTCGCTCGCGTGAACGACGATGGCGTGATGCAGAGCTTCTGGTGGATGCCATTCCAGAAGAAAGCGAGGCTCGGGCTTACCAATCTCGCGAGCGAGCCTGTCGAAGTTGGGGCAGTGGTCACGAAGCGGAAGACCGAGGGTTCCTGGACTTCGCGCTCCATGCACTTCCACGCCTCCTGGCACTTCGAGTACCCCATCCACGCCTACGGCGGGCGCGGCACGAAGGACTGGAACTATTTGGAGGCCACCGGCAAGGGCGTGTACGTCGGCGACTCGCTGGCGGTGATGAACCCGGTGGGAGATTGGTGGGGAGAGGGGGACGAGAAGATCTACGTGGACAGCGAGACGTTCCCGTCGCACTTCGGGACGGGAACGGAGGACTACTACGGCTATGCGTGGTCGTCCAACGTGCCGTTCCAGCACCCGTTCCACGCGCAGCCGCGCTGCGACGGGCTGGCGCACAGGAACACGTGGGGGAATACGACAGTCACGCGGGTGCGGTGCCTGGACGCGATCCCGTTCACGCGGTCGCTGAAGTTCGACATGGAGATCTGGCACTGGAAGGAGTGCGAGGAGGCGTACGCCGCGACAACGTACTGTTATGCGCTGCCGGGGGCGACGAGCAACCGCCAGCCGCAACCGGAGGATGCGGCCAGGCCGATCCCGCAACCCCCGCCGCTGCCGCCGCCCCCCCCACCATTCAAGATCGAGGGGGCGATCGAGTGCGAGGGGCTCACGGTGACGGCGCAAACGCCGGGGATCACGGTCGGGCCGCAGGACATGTCGGAGTTTGACGGGCGGGCGTGGAGCGGGGATTCGCACCTGTGGGTGCAGGCCCGCAAGCCGGGTGACTTCGTGGAACTGTCTGTTCCCACCGGCGCGGGGCCGGAGGGTAAGACCCCCGTCAAGGTCACGCTGTACGCGACGAAGAGTTGGGACTACGGGATCGTCAAGTTCAGCGTCAACGGCAAGGAAGCCGGCAAGCCGATAGACCTGTTCAGCGGCGAGCGCGGCAAGTGCCTGCCGAGCGGGCCGATCGAACTGGGCGTGTTCACCCCGGTGGGAGGGAAGTTGACGCTCCGTGCCGAGGTTGCCGGCGGAAACGAGAGGGCGCTCGGGACCAGATCGTTCGTCGGGCTCGACTGCGTCGTGCTGACGCCGGTCAAATGAGGGCGTGGACTCGACATCGGGCGGTGTGGTTCGCGCTGGCGGCGCTGGCGATGGTGCTGGCGCTGGGGACGGTGTTCAACGCCGACGGCGTGTTCTTCTCCCCCGGGACGCACACCGATGCGCTCTGGAACATCGCCGGGTTCGGGATCCTGGCGTGCGGGATGACGGTGGTGATCCTGACGGGCGGGATCGACCTGTCGGTGGGGTCGGTGGTGGCGCTGTGCGGGATCGTCTTCGCTCGCCTGGTGATCTGGCACGATCTCTCGGGATGGATCGCGATCCCGTCGGCGGTTGCGGCCGGGGCGGCCGCGGGGCTGATGTCGGGTCTGCTGGTGGCGCTGCTGCGGCTGCAGCCGTTCATCGCGACGCTAGCGATGATGGCGTTTGCGCGCGGGCTGGCCAAGTCGCCGTGGCTGTCGGGGAACACGAAGATCATCCGGTATCCGCCGCCGCCGGTGATCGAGTCACTCAACGCCACGCTGCGGATCGGGCACGGGCTGGCGATCCCGGTCGGGGTGCTGGTGTTTGCGCTGTGCGTGCTGGCGACGCTGGCGCTGCTGCGGCTGCTGCCGATCGGGGTGTATGTGTACGCGGTGGGGGACAACGAGCAAGCCGCGCGGTACTGCGGCGTGCCGGTGCGGCGCACGAAGGTGCTGGCGTACACGTACTGCGGGACGCTGTCGGGGCTGGCGGGGGTTCTCTTCGCGGGGCTGGAGCGCCAGGGGAACCCGGACAGCGGGATGGGGTACGAACTGACCGCCATCGCGATGGTGGTGGTCGGGGGGACGTCGCTCATGGGCGGGCGCGGCGGGGTGGTGCTGACGGTGCTCGGGGCGTTGACGATCGGGTACCTGCGCAAAATCCTGGACATCAACGGGGTGGAGACGCCGGCGCAGTTGATGATCACAGGCGGGATCATCGTGGCGGCGGTGCTGGTGC
>JBGPGM010000405.1:0-3108 GCA_041483855.1 Phycisphaerae bacterium
AACGACCCCGCCGCCCTCCCGACCATCCTCGCCGCCGCCGACGCCGTGTCCCAGCACGACCAGATCCGCCAGGCAGCGCTCGACGCCCTCGCCTCGCTCGACGACCCCGCGGGCCTGCCCGTGGCGCTCCGCTACTCCGCCCCGTCCTCCTTCGCCCGCACCCGCCCCGTCGCCATCACCACCATCGGCGCCCTGGCCCACCACGACCCCGACAAGGCCTTCGCGGCGCTGAGCGCACTGTTGTCCGACCACGACCTCCGCTCCGTCCGCGCCGCCGGCGATGCCCTCGTCCGCCAGGCCGACCCCCGCGTCCTCCCCCTCCTCGAGCACTTCGCCCAGACCGCCACCAGCGACATCGCCATGGACCAAGCCAAGCGCTGGCTCAAGGACCTCAACGCCAAACTCCAACCCACCGCCTCGCCCTAGGCCTTCCTCCGGGCCTTGGTGCCTCCGTGCAGAATCCCCTCCCTCATCTTCCCCTCGCCCTCCACCGCTTGACAAACTCCTCGTACTGCTCCCGCGTATCGATCCCCTGACCGCGCGCCTGCTCCGCTCCCACCACCGCCACCGCGATCCGGTGCCCGCTCTCCAGCGCCCGCAACTGCTCCAACTGCTCCACCCGCTCCAGCGGCGTCGCCGCCAGCGCCGCATACCGCTCCAGGAACGACCGCCGGTACGCGTACACCCCGATGTGCTTGAGCGGCGTCGATCCCGTCCCGCCGCGCCCGTCCCGGTCGAACGGGATCACCGCCCGCGAGAAGTACATCGCTGCCCCGTCCAGCCCCACCACCACCTTCACCACGTTCGGGTTCCGCGCATCCTCCCCCGGCCCGAACCGCGCCGCCGCCGTCGCCATCGGTGCCCCCGTCCGCACCAGCGCCCCCACCGCCGCGTCCACCACCGCCGGCTCCAGTTCCGGCTCGTCCCCCTGCGCATTGACCACGATCTGATCGTCCGCCAGCCCCAGCACCTGCGCGGCCTCCGCCAGCCGGTTCGTCCCGTTCGCGTGCTCGGCGCTCGTCATCACGACCTCGGTACCGAGCGGTTTGAGCGCCGCCTCCACCCGCCGGTCGTCCGTCGCCACCACCACCCGCGCCGCGCACGCCGCCCGGCGCGCCGCCAGTACCACGTGCTGCACCAGCGGCATGCCCGTGGCGCTCGCCAGCACCTTCCCGGGAAACCGCACCGACGCCATCCGCGCCGGCACCACCACCACCGCCGTCGGCCCGCCCGTCACACCCACGTGTCGCTCCGAATCTCCGCTCCCGCCCGCCGCGCTGCGGCGCCCGGTCTCCTCACCCCTTCTTCAGCCTCGTGATCAACGCCTTCAACTCCTCCCTCCGCATCCGGATATCCCGGTAGTTGATCTGCACGATCGCGATCGACGACGCGATCTTGTACGCCTCCTCCGCGTTCGACAGGTCCTCCTGCTCCGCCGCCCGCGCCTGCAGCGAGCACAGCAGCCCGTACCTCAACTCCATCACCACCGCTTCCTCCAACCCCGTCACGTCCATCGCCTGCCGGAACGTCTCGATCGCCTCGTCGTGCCAGCCGATCGCCTGGAACGCCAGCCCCAGCGCGTTGAGCACCCGCGCCCGCAGCCGCGGCTCGTCCTTCGCCTTCTGAAAAAGCCCGATCGCGTCCTCGAACCGTCCCACGTCGAAGTACCGCTTCCCCAGCTCAAACTTGAGCACCAGGTCCGACGGATACGCCTCCATCCGCGATTCCAACTCCACGATCTCCGCCCGCAGGCACTCGCGCTGCGCCGCCTCGAACGCCTCTTTCGCCGCCGCGTCCGCCGGGTTCGCCGCGGCCGCCTGTCGCAGCCCCTCCACCTTCCGCCTCGCCCACCTCAACTCGATCTCCCCCGCCAGCTGCCGGAACCGGTACTCCTGCGTCAAGTCGTACGCCCGGCGCGCCACCTCCAGCGCGGTCCTCTCATCCTGCGGCCTCCCACGCTCCGTCAGCCGCTCGAAGTACTTCTTGATCGCCGGCCGGTCCGTCGGCTTGGCCTGGTACTCCTCCCGCGCCGACTCCACCAGCCGGTCCATCGTCTCTTCCGACTTGACCTTCCGCTCCTCCTGGTCCAGCATCCGCTGCTTGTCGCTGTCGCGCACGTTGGCTCGGAACGCCCCCTCCTGCCCCGTCTGGTCGAACCCGCTCCGCGACATCGTCTGCTCGGCCGAGATGTTCCTCACCCGCGCCGCCAGCTTCCCGTCCGCCGGGTCCTGCTGCACCGCCAGTTCCCCCGCCGTCACCGCCTTGTCGTACGCCTCGAACTCGTGGAACACCTCCAGCAGCGTCAGGAAGTGATCCTTCCGCGGCCGCTTGGCGCGCTGCGCCGCCCCGAGCGCCCGGTCCCCCAGCCACAGCGCCGCGTCCCGCAGCCGCAACTTCGCCGCCGCCTCCGTCGCACGCACCGCCAGCCCGCCATCCAGCGGGCGCGTCCCCCACTGCAGCAGCGACAGCAGGAACCGGTCCACGTCCCCACGCCCGCTGAACTCCCGCACGATCTCCCTGCCCGGGCCCCTGGCCCCCTCCTTGCTCCCCAGGAACGCCGCGGCCGACTCGAAGAACCCGATCAGCGCCGGCATGCTCGTCGGGTTCAGCCTCAGCCCCCCCAGCCACAACTGCATCGCGTACTCGTAGTTCGTCGCTTCGTGCACCGTCCTGGCACGCTCGAAGAACTTCGCGGCCTTCTCCGGCGAGAACTCCACGCCCCCGCCCAACGCGCCCCCCGGCGCCGCGCCGCTTCCCCCCGCGCCCCCCTCGCCCGCGCTGCCGTTGCCCGCCTCACCCTTGGCCGGCGATTCCGGTTCGGTCTTCTTCTTGCCGAAAAGCCCCAACACCGGCTCCTTCCCGTTCGCCCCCGCCGGCCCCTCGATCCAACGCCCAACCATAGTCCCCAACGCCGCCCCAAACCCCCACTTTCGCAATGCTACGAGACGCCACGACGGACCGTCAACGCCCTCGCCCTGCCCTGACCCTTCGTCGCCGCGCCCGGTTGGTTGCGGCCGCCCCCTGTTTCTCCGCGCTTTCCACGCGCGCCCCGCCGCGCCACCCCTCGATCCCGGTCCCCTCGACTAGACTCCCGCGATGCCCCCGGAC
>JBGPGM010000406.1:0-3098 GCA_041483855.1 Phycisphaerae bacterium
GGCAAGAACGTCGCCTCGGTAGACGGCCGGGCCCGGTGCACGGGTGGCCCGTGAACCTGGTCAGGGCTTGACCGCAGCAGCCATAAGCGGCCGTCATCCGGTGCCGCCGGTGTCCTGGCCGTCTACCGGGGCGATGGGTCGGGAAGGATCAAGGCGCCGCCGGATCAAGGGATCGAGGGCGAACAGATGGGGCGGTTCGCCCGCGGGCGACAGCGATAGAATCGCGTCGATGTCCTACACCGTCCTCGCCCGCCGATACCGCTCCCAGTCCTTCGACGAGGTCGTCGGGCAGGAGCCCATCGCCCAGACCCTCAAGAACGCCATCGCCACCGGGCGGGTCGCACACGCCTACCTCTTCTGCGGCACGCGCGGCGTTGGCAAGACCTCCATGGCCCGCATCTTCGCCAAGGCCATCAACGCCCCCGGCGACCAGCCCGCCGACGTGGCCGCGGCCATCATGGCCGGACGCGACACCGACGTCATCGAGATCGACGCGGCCAGCAACAACTCCGTGGACAACGCCCGTGAGTTGATCGCCAACTGCATCTACCGGCCCCTGCGCGGCGGCAAGAAGATCTACATCATCGACGAAGTGCACATGCTCAGCCCGCAGGCGTTCAACGCCCTGCTCAAGACCATGGAGGAGCCGCCCGAGCACGTCGTCTTCATCCTGTGCACCACCGAGACGCACAAGGTGCCCGCGACCATCCAGAGCCGCTGCCAGCGCTTCGACTTCCGCAACATCGCCACCGCCCGCATCGCCGCGCACCTGGGGCGCGTCGTCGCGGACGAGGGGGTCAGCGGCGAGCCGGACCTGATCCACATGGTCGCCCGCCTGGGCAACGGCTCGATGCGCGACGCGCTGAGCCTGCTCGACCGCCTCATGGCCTCCGGCCAGAAGACGCTCACGGCACGCCTGCTCGAAGACCTGTTGGGCCTGCCCGACCGGCAACTCGTGTCCAGCCTCGTCGAGGCTCTGGCCGACGGCGACGCCGGCGCTGCCCTGGCCAGGGCGGACGAACTGATGCGACGCGGCGTCTCCGGCGAGCAACTGCTGGGCACGCTGGCCGAGCGCCTGCGGGACCTGATGGTCCTGTGCGCCTGCGGCCCGGAGACGGACCTGGTCGAAGTGTCGGGCGACATGCGCCGCGAACTGGTCGAGCAGGCCCAGCGGTTCGACGCCGCCGGGTTGGTGCACATGATCGCCGTGTGCGAGAGCGTGGCGCGGACCGCCCGGATGAGTTCGTCGGGAAGGGCGCTGGTGGACGCGGCGATCGTGCGCCTGGCGATGACGGAAAAACTGGCGGATGTGACGGCGGTCCTGGCGGGGGCGGGCGGCGGCGGGGCCGGGAACGGGAGTCCGCCCCGAAAAAAATGACGACGGCGGGCGGCGCAGGGCCGGCTGAACAGGCCCGCCCCGACCGACCGCCGCTGAACCCGCTCGCGTCGGTCCCGACAACTCAGCCACGACCGCCGCAGGCGGCGCTCTCCCCCCCGACGCCCGCGACCATCGCCGAGGCGAAGCCGGCGCCGAAGGCGCCGCCCGGACCCACCGTCGAGCAGCACCCCCTGGTCAAGCAGGCGATGCAGTTGTTCGGGGCCAGGATCGTGCGGGTGGAGCCCAAGGAGACGCCCGAGGCATAGGGCAGTTCCGGCGGGGATCCCTCGTCGAGCAGCAAGCGAGAACCGACGTGTTCGACTCACTCAAAGCCATGGGCGCCCTGGCGGGCCTGTTGAAGAACAAGGAAGCCCTCAAGCAGGCGGGCGAGCGGATCCAGCGCCGCTTGCGCGAGGTTCGCGCGGCCGGCTCGTCCGGCGGCGGCGCGGTGCGGGTCACGGTGGACGGCACGATGAGGGTGCTGGAGGTGCGGCTTGAGCCGGCGCTGGCCGCGAACCTGGTAAGCGACGAGTCGAGCAAGTCCATGGCCGAATCGCTCATCGCCGACGCCGTCAACGACGCGATCCACCAGTCGCAGGTGCTGGCCCACCGCGAGGTGTCCAAGGAGGCCGAAGCGATGGGACTGCCCGACCTGCCGGGGCTGGACAAACTGTTCGGCGGCGGTGGGGCGTGAGCGAGCCGATCCAGGGCGTGTACGTCTGGGACCTGGGTGGGACGACCCGCTGCCCCCGCATCGTGCTGGAGGAGGCGCCGCCGCCGCCCGCATCCGCCGAAGAGGAGATCGCGTGGGCGGCGCTGTGCGCGGCCAACGGCCGGCTCTACAACGGGCCGCTGCTGAGCGTCGTGCGCGTGGAGGCGCCGCCGCAGACGGGGGCCGCGTGCGTCATCACCTGCCGGCGCGAATGGTTCAAGCGGCTGGCGATCGCCGATGTCGTTCCCACGGGCGTCCACCTGCTGGCCGTCAGCGGCATGCTCGTCGCGCGCGACGACGCCGGCGCCCAGCACGTCCTGCTGGGACGCCGGAGCAGCCAGACGCGGGTGTACGGCGGGATGTGGGAGCTAGCCCCGTCGGGCGGCATCGAGCCGCCCCCCACGCAGCGCCCGGGCGCGGGGATCATCGACCGTACTCATGTCCTCCGCGTGCTCCAGGCGGAGGCCCGCGAGGAGTTGTCGATGGAACTCGACGTTTCGGCGACGCGGTTCGTGGCTCTCGTCCACGATGAGCGGGCCCACAGCGACGACCTCATCGTGCGCGTCGACCTGCCGGCCAAGATCGACCCGCGCTGGGCCCCGTGCCCGCCCCGCACCGCGCCCGGCGCGGACGCGTGGGAGTACGTCGACGCTGCGTGGCTGCCGGTAGCCCAGGCCGCGGGCTTCGCCGCCGAGCACACCGACGCGATCATCCCGCCGACGCGGGCGGTGATGCGGCTGTTGGGGTGGGTGTGAGGGCGCCGGCAAGCCCCTGCCTCACGGCTGCTTGGCGAGCCATTCGATCGCCCGCTGGGCGATGGCGACGCCGCGCCCCTCCACGACCGGCTTGGCGGGGTCGTTCCAACCGAAGGAAAGGACGAAGACGCGCGCCGGCTTGGCGCTGCCGCCCGCGCCGTCGTGCTCCTTCTCCGCCGGGGCCCGGGTGAGCATCCAGGTCAGGTTGAGCACCCCCGGTTCGGACCCGCCCTTGTACCGCACCTCCGGCCAC
>JBGPGM010000407.1:0-3090 GCA_041483855.1 Phycisphaerae bacterium
GGAGAGGCGGGCGCGGACGGCGGCCAGGGTCGCGATGGCGGCGAGCCGCTCACCGATGTCGGGGCGGGCGATCCAGACGGAGAGGGCATCGACGGTGGTCTGGTGGTCGGCGGCGACCTGGTCGAGGGAGAGGTGGGTGGAGGCGAGGTCGGCGAGGATGCCGGGGACCTGGTCGGCGGGGGGGTCGAAGATGGGCGCTGGGGCGACCATGCGGGCATTGTACGGTACTTGAGCGGATTGTCAATAGGGTTTTGATAGGATTTGGGGATTTGATGGAAGTCGTTGTGAGGGATGGAGTTCCGATGGTTCTTGGGAATCGCCCGTGGCATGAATCTTACGTGTTCATCGCTTGGCAAGGTCCCGCCCGCATGGCGCTCCGTGAAATTACGGAGCGCGGCCTTGACTGATTCGGCCGGCGCGGTAGGATCGCGCGAGTTGGAGGCGGCGCGACGCCCGCCCTACACGGCTTGTCGCCCACTCGGGTGAGCAGCCGGCCGCCGAGGAGAGAAGACATGAAGCGCTCAATATGCGGTTACCGCTCGTGCTTTGCTGCGCTCGTGGTGCTCGCCCTGGTTCCGGGGGTCGCCCGGGCGCAGAACTCTGATCGGTTGTTTGAAGGCATCACGGACCACACGGGGGCGCCCGTCGCACCCGCCCGGACCCTGAGTTACACAATCCCCGAAGGCGCGGAGGGTCCAATGATCTTTGCCTTCCCGGCGCTCACCGTCGATTTCTACGAACCGCTAACCCCCCCGACCATCAGCGACCGTTTCCACTTCGATCCGTACACGGTGAGCGTCCAATCGGACGACAACCCGGCGGGCCTGCCGCGCCGGCCGGGGGCCATCCTCATCCCTTTCGCGGCGCTCGAGACCTTCACTGGCATGTACATCGCGGGCGGCTCCGACGGCAACATGCCGCCCGGGCCCGACTCCGACAGGCTGACGATCACGGTCGGCAGCTACGCGGGCTTCGCCGGCACGACGTTGCTGGACTTGATCCTGCCGGAAGGCGGCAAGGGTGGTGAGTTCGCGCCCTTCGGCGCTTTGTCGGTCCTTTTCGACGTGGAGGAGCCAAACGAGGGGCAGCCTGGCTGGCAGCCGGGGATTGTCAGCGACTACGTCGACATCCTGGATCTCACCGGGTTCTTCCTTTCCTCGGACGATCCGACGAACCCTCATTATCAGGGGCCTCCGAACGGGATCATCATCGAGAAGGATGCTATCGAGTGGGGCAGGCTCGATTACCGCTTGAACTTCCAGTCTGATGTGGTGCCGGCGCCAGGGACGCTCCTTGTGCTGGGCATGGGCATGATCCCGGCGCTGCTGCCGGCCCGCCGCCGTCGGGCCCGGTGAGTCGAGGTCTCGGGAGGCGTACAGCCGGCGCGGCGCGGCAGGCGGCGCGGACCAGCAGCCGTGTCCTCCGGCCGGTGCGCACACCCATCCGTCCTTCGGCAAACACGCCCGTCGGCACGGCTTGGACTTGCCCACGGACCTGTGCTGGGTGCGGCCCAGGACACAGGTCTGACGGCGCGGACGCCGTCAGACCTGTGGCACGGCTTGGACGGCGAAACCGTTGCCCCCCGCGGCGGGCATGGCGGTATATTGGAGATGGGGTTCGTCTGGCGGGCGTTTGTGTCGCCGCGCGGAGTGGTCGGTACGGTCTTGCACAGCGGAGGTTCCCATGAGCGCATCCCCGTCCCCCCACGCCCCACGCCCCGGCGCGCTGGTCGTTTCGATCGTTGGTTTTGCTTGTTTGGCGGGGGCGGTGGGTGGCGCGGGATGGCAACCGCCGGGTGCGCCGGGGAATGCGCCCGCACCCGTCTCGCCCGCTCCCGCCCCGGCTCCCGCCCTGGCCCCCGTCACGCTCGCTCCGCCCCCCGCTACGGCAGCCGCATCGGGCACGGGCGCGACGGGCGCGGCCGTTGCTCCCACACCCCCGCTGGACCCGGCCTGGGTCAACACGTTCCAGTGGCGCTGCATCGGCCCGGCGAACATGGGCGGACGGATCACCGACATCGCCGTCAACGAGACGGACCCGACGACGTTCTGGGTGGCCACGGCGTCGGGAGGCCTGCTCAAGACGACGAACAACGGCGTGACGTTCGAGCACCAGTTCGACCACGAGGCGACGGTGTCGATCGGCGACATCGCGGTGGCGCCGAGCAACCCGAGCATCGTCTGGGTCGGGTCGGGCGAGGCGAACCCACGGAACAGTGTCTCGTGGGGCGACGGCGTGTACAAATCCACCGACGGCGGCAAGACCTGGGCGCACATGGGCCTCAAGGGGACGTACCAGATCGGGCGCATCATCATCCACCCCAAGGACCCCGACATCGTCTTTGTCGGGGCGCTGGGACGCTGCTGGGGCCCGAACGAGGAGCGCGGCCTGTACCGCACCACCGACGGCGGCAAGTCGTGGAAGAAGGTGCTGTCCATCGATGACAAGACGGGCATCATCGACGTGGCGATGCACCCGCAGTATCCGGAGACGCTGCTGGTGGCCGCGTGGGAGCGCCAGCGGGACGGGTTCGACGGCAACGACCCGGCCAAGAAGTGGGGGCCGGGGACGGGGCTGTACAAGACGACGGACGGTGGCGAGACGTTCCGGAAGATCACCCAGGGGCTGCCGACGTGCGAGCTGGGGCGCATGGGGATCGACTTCTACCGGCAGGACCCGAGCCTGGTGTACCTGACGGTGGATAGCGCGCAGATCGGGGCGACGAACCCGAACGCGCCGTACCTGGGGATGACGGGGGAGAACGCCGACGCGGGGGCGCGGTTGACGCGCGTGGTGGAGAAGGGACCCGCGGCGGAGGCGGGGCTGAAGGTCGGCGACATCGTCATGGGGTTCGATGACAAGCCGGTGGTGTCGTACACAGCGCTGCAGGCGGCGATCCGGACCAAGGCGCCTGGGGACAAGGCCAGGATCAAGGGCGCGAGGGAGGGGAAGCCCATCGAGGTCGAGGCGGTGATGGCCAAGCGGCCGGCGGACCCGAACGCGTTCCCCTACCGGGACCGGCTGGGCGGGCAGAGCGCCAACGTGCAGGACGAGCAGGGGCCGGAGGGGTACCAGGCGGGCGGTGTGTAC
>JBGPGM010000408.1:0-3089 GCA_041483855.1 Phycisphaerae bacterium
CCCCGCCGCGCGCGCCGCCTGCGCCACCCGCATCGTCCCCACCGCGTTGACCGTGTAGCACCGTTCCGGCTCGGCCACGGAGCGCGGCACGCTCGCCACCGCCGCCAGGTGGAACACCACCCCCGCCCCGCTCATCGCGTCCCGCAGCCCCGCGTCGTCCAGGATCGACGCGTGCACGAACCGCACCCGCTCCGGCTCCAGTTCGACCAACTCCGCCAGGTGCCCGGTCGTCGAGTTGGAAAGGTTGTCGATCACCGCGATCGAGGCGCCCAGGCTCAACAGCGCATCGACCACGTGCCCGCCGATGAAGCCGGCCCCGCCGGTAACGCACACCCGCCGCCCTTCGTACTTGGGCCGCAGGCGCGCCACATGCTCGCCCGGGAGTCTCAGCACCGCTGAATCTTAGCGGAAACCGTGCCCCTTCGGAAGCGCCCGCACGGGCCCGTGCCCCCCGGCCCCCGCCCGGCGTGCGCCGTCCTGCCGACCTGAAAAAACGAGCAGGGGTGGCCGTGCGCTCGTCGCCGGTCCACCCCATGCCCTTGGGCGATCCGTTGGGGCGCTCCTAGGCGCAGCCCGCGAAGAAAGCAGCGAGGAAGTCGAAGAAGTCCTGCGAGTTCACCACGCCGTCATGGTTGAAGTCCGCGTTGGGCGCCCCCGCAAAGAACGCGGAGACGAGGTCGAAGAAATCCTGCGAGTTGACCGCCCCATCGTGGTTGTAGTCGGCGGGGCATGCACCGATCCCGTAGACGAGCCCGCCGGTGCCGTTCGGCGGGGTGTTGGTCACCATGGCGTAGAGCTCGCCGGATGCGTCCTGGCCGAATCCGTGCACGGTCAACCCGTTCGGGAGCACGCCGCCAGCGAACTGCGGGAGCAGGAACTCGTTGATGATGCCGGTGTCGAGATCGGCGTAGAAAAGCCGGCCGTCGGCGCGAGGCGGCCCGGACCTGATCGCGAGATCGCCGAAGACGTACTTGCCGAAGAGCGCGGGCATCCCGCTCCCGCGGTACACGAATCCACCGGTGATCGAGATGCCGTCACCGTGGTCGTACTCAAGAGTCCCGAGTGTTCCGGTGATGGGATCGATCAGCCCCGCGGGGACCCCCGGACTCCGCGCTCCGACGGTGCCGGCGGCGCCGTCGGGGCCGGTCACCCGGTTGAACAGGAAGTCGCCTTCCTTGACGGCCCACCCGTAGTTCCCGCCGATCGTGATGCGGTCGATCTCCTCGACCGTATTCTGGCCGACATCGGCCAGGATCAACTGGCCGTTGGCGCGATCGAAGGCAAATCGGTAGGGGTTCCGCAACCCCATCGCGTAGACCTCGGGGACCTGCCCGGGGCCCTGGAACGGGTTGGTGGTTGGTATGCGGTACTGGCCATTGGCACTGACGGGGTCCGGGCTGCCCGGGTTGAGCGCGGGATTGAGGGGATCGAAGCGCAGCATCTTGCCGAGCGGGGTGGTCAGGTTCTGGGCATTGCCGCCGGGCTCGATGTGGCTCGGGCCGACATCGTTCGCGTTGCCGCCGTCACCGAGCGCGAGGTACGCGTATCCATCCGGACCGTACGTGATCGTGCCGCCGTTGTGATTGCCGGCGTTCTTGCCGAACGAGATGATCTCGCGGCGGGAGGTCGGGTCGATCACGTTGGGATCGTCGCTCATCTTCCATTCGTTGACGACGTTCCTGTAGTTCTGCACGGCTCCGTTCGGCGCTGGGTAGGTCACGCCCGGCCCGAGCACCTCGCTGTTGTAGGTGTACAGCGTGCGGAACCCGGGGCTCAGCGGATCGTTGAAGCCGGGATGGAACGCCAGCCCGAGGAGCCCCCGCTCATCGTTCGCGTTCGTGGGGTTCAGCGGCGGAGAGACACGGGATTGAATGTCCAGCGCCGACCCGGGCAGCAGGCTCCCGTTCTGGATGATGCGGACCAGCCCGTTCTGCTCGAGCACAAAGAGGCGGGTTGCATCGCCCGGGGCGCTGATGCCGTAGAGCGGGGCCGCCATCCCGGTCGCGATCGGGGTCAGGGACACCGCGATGGTCCCCCTTTGAATATCCGGCAGCACATCCTGTTGTCCGAGCGCAACGCCGGATGACAGGGCGCCCAAAAATAGACAGAGTTGTGAGGCTTTCATCGCAATCCTCCTTCAATGGCCGCCCCCGCCGCGGCCACGGTACACTCGTACCAATGTCGCAGGCGCCGCGGCCGATTGCACCGCAACGGCCGATGTGCTCCGTTTCGACGAGGCGGTAACGAGGTGGTTCCGGTGATGCCCGCGGCCGACAAAGGGCGTGTCTGGCGGGTTCGAGAACGGGGTTATCCCCGCCGCCGCACTCTCCGGCCCCCCTGAAGCCGTTGGTCCACACGCGGAGAGTCGCCAGGTGCCACGACTGTGCGACTGAGCACAGTCGTGCGGCGGCCGCGGACGGACGCGAGCCGGAACCCGCACGACTGTCCGCCAGAGCCCGGACAGTCGTGGCACCTGGCGCAGGCGGCGGTGGGCGTGCTGACGGAGGGCTACGGGCAGCCGGCGAAGAAGGCGGTAAGGAAGTCGAAGAAGTCCTGCGAGTTGACGACCCCGTCGTTGTTGAAGTCCGCGCGCGACCGGTACGCGAAGAACTCGTTGAGGAAGTCGTAGAAGTCCTGGGAATCGACCACGCCGTCGCCGTTGAAGTCAGCCGGGCACTGACGCCGGCTCAGGTCCACACGGGCGTCGAACGACGCCGATCCCGACCCGTTCGGCGGCACCGTCGCGTCGATGGCGGTGCCCGCATCGGCCTCCAGCGTGTACTGGCCGGCGGGAAGGTCACGAGTTTCGTCGAACGACACGGAGACCTCCGCGCCGTTCGGGTCCGGCGTGGCCAAGAACGCCGCGATAACCTGGCCGCCTTGGTCCATCAGCCGCACCCGGGCGCTGCTGAGGTTCACCGCCGGCCCGCCCTGGGCCCGCACATCGCCGCGCAGCGCGGCCTGAGCGCCCGAATCGATCCGGAAGGTGAGCCTGAACACCGAGTCCCCATTGGCCTGGATCACCGTTGGCGTATACGCGTTTGCGTCGGCCTACGCAGACCCCGACGCGTCGATCCCGCTGGAGCCGA
>JBGPGM010000409.1:0-3087 GCA_041483855.1 Phycisphaerae bacterium
CCTCCACCCGCGCCATCAGCGGCTGGCTCGGCACTGCCACCCAGCCCGCCGCGCACCTGGCCGCGCCGCGCCTGACCAGGCTCGGCCAGGATATGGCCAAGCCCGACCGCCGCGACAGCGCCCTCCGCACGATCCAGGAGTTCGGCGACGACCTGGTGCACCTGCTCGATCTCCCCGGCGAGGCATCACTGCGCGCCGCCGCGCCCGGCACGCCGCAGACTTCCGCGCCCCCCGACACCGGCGCGTCGTGGAAACAGGTCACGGGCGGCAAGGACGCGGAACTGCTCGGCGCCATCGATGCCGCCCGCGCCGCGTGGCTCGACTCCTGGGGCGCCGAGGGGACCAAGAACGCCACGCCCGGTAAGTCCGAGGCCGCGGCCCGCAACCTGCGCCTCCTGCGCCGCCTCATGTCCGCTCTGGCCGACGCCTCCGTCGTCGCCCAGATGACCACGCCCGACGCCGACGGCGGCGTCATCCAGGCCTGGCCCGGCTGGGAACTCTCCGGCGCGGCCCTGTCCACCATTCTCAAGCCCGCGCAGGCACGCCTCGCCACCGCCACGGACCTGACGCTCAAGGGCGACTCCGCCGGCGCCGCCAAGGCCCTCGCCGACTACGAATCATCCTCCAAGGTCATCGCGCTCGCCGCGGCCCTGGAGCGTGCCGCCCGCCAGCGCGCCCTGGTCCGCGCCCCGGTCCTCGTCGAACTCTGCGCCCCGCCCACGCCCGCGGCCTGGCTCATCGCCGCTCGCGCCGACCTCGCCGCCGTGTGCCGCTACGCCGACGAATACGCCGCCGCCGCCAACGACCCCAAGCGCGCCGACAACCTCCTCAAGTTCCTCAACACCCGCGCCGACGCCACGCTGGCTCGTTTCAAGCCCTGACTCTCGGTGCGCCAGGTTCACCCCCCCCCACACCCATCACATCTCCACCCTCCGCCTCCCGAAGTCCAGCTTCATCGCCTGCTTGGCCAGGTACAGCGTCTCCTCCGCCACCACGTTCGCCCGCGCCGTCCCCGCGCGGATGATCCCCACGATCGCCTCGTCCCCGCCCGGCTTCTCGAACTCCGCCCGCCGCCGGCGCATCGGCTCGAGCAGCTCGTTGATCGCCGCGCCCAGTTCCTGCTTGATGTGCCCATCGCCGATGTTGTCGCCGCGCGCGTAGCGGTCCTTCAACTCCTCCACCCGCCCCCGGTCCGCGATGAACGCGTCCACGAACTGGAACAGCGCGTTGTTCACGTCCCCCGGCTCCGTCGGCGACTGCCGCCCCGTGAAGATCTTGTTCACCTTCTTCTGCACTTCCTTGGCCGGGTCCGACAGGAAGATCGCGTTCCCCAGCGACTTGCTCATCTTGTTCACCCCGTCGATCCCTGGCAGCCGCGCCACCCGCCCCACCTTCGCCGCCGGGATCGGGAACACGCCCCCTCGCGCCGCGTACTCCCCATCCTCCGTCTTCGGGTCCACCCCGCAGTACACCTGGTCGAACCGCCTCGCGACCTCGCGGCACATCTCGATGTGCGCCACCTGGTCCTCCCCCACCGGCACCAGCGCCGGCCGGAACGCCAGGATGTCCGCGCACTGCCCCACCGCGTACATCGGGAACCCGAACGAGTACGTCTCCCCCAGGTCCTTCGTTTCGATCTCCGTCTTGAGCGTCGGGTTCCGCATCACCCGGTTGAACGGCAGCAGCATCGCGAAGAACCACGTCAGTTCCGCGATCGCCGGGCACTCCGTCTGCAGCACGATCGTCGCCCGCTCCGGGTCGATCCCTGCCGCCAGCCAGTCCTTGACGATCTCGATCGTGTCCTGGCGGATGTCCGCCGGCCGATCCGCCCGCGTGGTGAAGGCGTGCATGTTGGCCAGCAGGAAGTAGCAGTCGTACTCCGCCTGCAACCGCACCCGGTTCTCCACCGACCCCACCCAGTGCCCCAGGTGCAGCCGCCCCGTCGGCGTGTCCCCGGTCAGGATCCGCAGCCGTGCCGGACGCGAGGCCGGCGAGCCCGCGCCGCTCGATGGAGTTGCTCCTGCCATGGGCGGGAGTTTAGGGCGGCCAATGAGCCCCGAGCGTCAGCGAGTGGGTTCCTCCGCGCCCTTCCCACCCGCCGTAACCAGATCGCGAATCTCACTTCTTCTCGCCCACATCAATCGCCCGCAGCGCCTCCGCCGCGGCGTTCTGCACGAGGTTATCCCGATCCCCCTGGGCCGCGGCCACCTGCGTGCGGACCCTGGCGGCCCGCGCTCCCTCCACCGCAAGGTGCCGCGCTACGCCCAGCCGAACATCCCGGTGCTCGTCGGTGAGCGCCGCCGCCAGCGCGTCGATCACGCGGTCGTCATCCGGATCGATCGCCACCAAGGCGTCCGCGGCGTACAGGCGCACCGTCGCATCCCGATCCGAGGCAAGCCTCCTGAGCAGCCCAGGCACCGCCGAGCGAGCCCCGGAGCCGATCGCGCCCAGGGCGTGGCAAGCCTTCGCGCGCACAATAGGATTGGTGTCTTCGATCGCGACGACGAGCGCGGGGACCGGGATGCCCAGAGGCGCGATCCGCAGCAACGCGCACAGCGATCCATACCGCACGCTCTCGCCTGTATCAGTCGCGAGACTGTCGGACAGCGCGGGCACCGCGCCCTTGGCGGCCCACTTCATCCCACCGAGAGCCGCGGCCGCCACGCACCGAACCGCATTGCTCGGATCCTTGAGCGACCCGATCAGCGCTGGCACCGCCGCTTTGGCGGCCAACCTCATCTTGCCGAGGACCACGGCCGCCGACCACCGAACTGTCTCGCTCGGATCCTTGAGCGACTCGATGAGCGCTGGCACCGCGACGGCCGCTTCATCGCCGAGGATCGGAAGGAACTGCTCAGCGCCCCCCGCTACGCCCGGCCCAAACGTGCCGTTCCGGATGCCCGCGCCGATGTGGTGCGCCAGCAGGAGGCGATCCCACCGCGACGGCACACCGAGCCCGATGGTTCCCGACAGTCGCGTGTATGTCTTCTGCGCTTGGGAATCAAGCACCGGAAGCACAACGATCCACACGCGCGTCGGAACGATGCCAAGAAGCCAATCGCCCGCCTCCGCCGGCCCGAACCCAAC
>JBGPGM010000410.1:0-3072 GCA_041483855.1 Phycisphaerae bacterium
GACCAGGATGAACAGGACCGCGATGATGCCCAGGACGATGAAGACCCATTCCATCCCGCCACCGCCGCCCCCGAGGGGGCCGCTCGTCGTTGGCGTGCCCCGGCCAGGCTGGGCGAGAATGGCACACAGGATCGCGGCGGGCAGAGCGTTCATGGGGATCGACCTCCGATCGGGGTGCGGGAAGCGAGCGGCAGTATACGGCAGCGGCCGGGGATCGGGGCTCGGGCGTCGCGGTTTGGGCGTCGGATGTCGGCGTTCAGTACTTCAACCCGATCACCGAAACCCGTCTACCCCACCGGCCGCACCTTGATCTGCGTTCCTTCAACGCTGGTGACGCGCACGGGCGTGCCGGCGCGGATGAGGTTGATCTCGGCCAGCGCGTCGTAGCGCTGGCCGTCGAGTCGCACCGCCCCCACCGGGCGCAGGTCCGTCAGGGCGACCCCCTCGGTCCCCACCAGGCGCTCGATCGCCGATTCCTGGCGGGCCTCGTCCTCGGTCCCCAGCACCGGCTCCTCACGCCCGGACTCGCCGAAGAGCAGCTTCTTGCCAAAGGGCGTGCTGGGCATGATGCTCAGCCCGAAGAAGATCACCGTCGGCCCCAGGATCAGAACCGCCAGCAGGCCGATCACCCCCCACAGCGCGCTCACGCGGAACAGGCACACCACGCCCGCGATCGCCACCACTGCCGCGACCAGCGCCAGCAGCCCGCCCGACGGGACGAACATCTCGATGAAGACCACGAGGAGGGCCGCGGCCAACAGGCCCAGCCCCCACAGCAGCATCGGATCGCTCACGCGAAGGGACCTCCTGCCGCCCCTGGGCGAATGGGGGGGATGGGGGGGTGGGGTCCCGGCGCGCCGGGAGAGTTGACTTGGGACGGCGGCAGCAACTCGACGCTGGTGCGGAACTGATCGGCCGAGACGATGCGCACGGGCGAGCCGGCGGGGATGACGAACCCCAGGTCGCTGACCGCGTCGATGATCTGGTCGCCGACCTGGACGCGCCCGGAGGGGCGCAGCGGGGTCAGGGCCGTGCCCACCATCCCCGGCACGATCGCCGCCGGCTCGGTCCCCATCGCCGCCAGCAGCCCCCCGCCGTCGGACCGGTCGTCCTTGAGCACCAGCCGCCCGACGACCGGCAGCGACCCGATGTGCTTGCCGATCAGGTACACCAGCACCCCGGACGTGCCGGCGCTGAGCACCAGCGTAACCACGCCGTAGGCCAGGTCGTGCCGGCCCCGCGTCGTATTAGGGAACAGCCCCTCCGACGACGGCCCTACGAACGCCCCGAGCAGCCCCACGAACAGCAGCAGCAGCCCCAGCACCCCGAAGATGCCGAACCCGGGCAGCACGAAGAACTCCAGCAGCAGCGCCCCGATCCCCAGCAGGATGGCCGCGATCGCCCACCACGCCGCCAGGTCGATGAACAGCAGCGGCCCGACGAGCAGCACCAGCGCCGTGGCCGCTATGGCGCCGGGGAGGATCAGCCCCGGGTGCGTCATCTCCAGGAAGAGGGCGACGAGGAAGATGAGGATGAGCACGGCCTTGACGATAAGGTTGCTCAGGTACACCACAAGCAGTTCAGACCAGGATTCATTCAATCGCACCAGGCTGGAGGCGCCGAAGAAGGCCTTGAGTTCGTCGTCGTTCTTGACCGTCTGCGCCGCCAGGTTGAATGAGAGCATCTGCTGCGTGCGGAACGTGAACAGCCCCTTGCCGTCGGCGACCTTGCCCAGGCGCGTCCATTGGTCGCGGTCGGCCCCGGTGAGAACGGGGCGCCTGCTGTAAAGCTCCTGCTCGAGGGACATGGCGTCGGAGGCGTCGAAGCGCATCTCCGGGGAGGCGGGGATGAACTGACGCGGATCAGTAGGCACGGGCGGCGGCGGCGTCCCGGCGCGCCGGGATGGGAGGACGGGCGGGCCAGCCGACCCGGGGTTCGGACCGGCGACGGTGGATTCGTCGTCTTGGGACGGCGGCGCGGGCGCGAAGGGAGATTCGGCCCCCGGCGCGACCGGAGCGGATGGGAGGATGATCCGCTCGGTCTCGGGCGGGTCGCCGAAGAGGAGGCGGTGCTCGTCGCGGTCGATGAACAGGCGTTGGCCGGTCCTCCTATCCTGGATGACCCAGAGTTCCACGCCGCGCGTGACGATGCCCTGGACGAGTTTCTCGTCGTAGCCGCGCCGTCGGGCGGAATCGACGACCTCGCTGAGCATAGGGGAGATAAGTTTCTGCCGTTCGGTCTCCTTCATCCCGCCGAAGAGGGTCAGAGAGTAGAGATTGATGACGGCCGCGTCGCCCATCGTGGCGGCGTCGGTGACGACGATCTCGCGGCAGGCCAGGGCGATGATGGCCCCGCCGGAGTACGCCTGGTTGTTGATCCACGCGACCGTGTTGGGGATGGGAGACCGCTTGATGAGGTTGCAGATCTCCAGGACCGCGCCGACCTCGCCGCCGGGCGTGTTGAGTTCGAAAACAATGGCGTCGGCGCCGGCGGCCTCGGCCTCTTTCATGCGGCGGGTAACGCTGCGAGCGGTGATCGCGTCGATCTCCCGATCGATCGTGATGATGGCGACGTTGTTGGCGTACCGCGCCGCGGGGACAGCGGCGCCGCCAGAGGACGGGGGCGCGGGAGCGGTCGGCTGCGCCGGCGCCCCGACGCCCGCCAGTGCGAGCAGGATGACCGCCAGCGCACCTGCCGCGCGCCTGATTCCGTGCAGGGGTCGCCCTTGGCCGCCGGTCGTTGAGCGTGGTGGCATCATCCCACCGCAAGTATAGAAGGGCACACCAGCCTCAAGGCGGCGCGCCACCGTCGCTCACCCCTCCTGCTCGATCGTCCAGGTCATGTTGTCCGGCGGCGGGCCTGCACCACGGGTGCAGTCGATGTGGAGCGCGAAGAAGCCGGGGCGGGTGAGTGTTCCACCCGCCTTCGCCGTGTTCGCGGTTGCAGGGCGGACCGCGCCCGCCTCGTTCCGCCGGATCAACGGCCAGATGATCCGCCGGTCCGTCTCCGGTAGCGGCAGCGCGTCGATGTCCGCCGCGTCGAACCACTCCAGCCGGCCCTCCTTGATCTGGC
>JBGPGM010000411.1:0-3068 GCA_041483855.1 Phycisphaerae bacterium
CCGTCATGGTTGACGTCCGCTGGGCAGTCCCAGCCCAGGGAGACGCGCCAGGCCCGGTAGCGGTTGAGGGGTTGGCGGCCGTAACCGACGATGACGCGCCCGTCGGCGGAAATGCCGGTAGCCCCCCGGAGCTCCCAGTCCGCGAGATCGACACCGTACTCGCTCGTGAGCTCGTTCTGGAGATCCCGGATGCCCCGCCGGGCGTCCCAGATGAAGGGGCGGCTCGCTTGGTCTTGTGTGTAGGTCCCGACGATCACGCTACCGTCCTCGTTGACAGCGAGAGCGCGGACGGAGAACGGTCCCCCTGGAAGATCGCCGAGCAGCTCGATCCCGGACTCCGTCCATCGGACCGCCCGGGCCAGAGACGAAAGATATGACGAGCCCACAATCACCCGGCCATTCCGCGAGATGGCTGTCGCGCCATCCGAGGTGTCGCCGGGGACCAGGTTGTCCAGCGGCTGCATTCCCGTTTCCTCGGTCCAGCGGAAGGCGCGGAATGAAGGCTGAGGAAGATCCGAATACGCCGAGCCGACGATGACGCGGCCGTCGGACAGCACGCCCCGCGCTACCCCACCCCACGACGCCATGCCCGGCATTCGTCCCAGATCGACCCAGCCGGTCTCTGGCGTCCACCGGAAGGGCCTGGTGTTGCCCCCGACGATCACCGACCCGTTGTCAGAGATTCCATACGCATCCGTGTACTCGTCGAATAGCTGGACGCCTGCCCCTTCTGACCACATGAACGCATAGTCGCACGGCGGCACACCATCGTGGATCGAACCCATCGTGCCCGCGATGAAGGCGCCGTCGCCCGAAACCGCATGAGCGGGCGAGCGCCACAGGTTGATGTCAAGCAATGCCAGCCCACCCGCCTCGGTCCACCGGAACGGCACCCCGGAGCAGTAATGGCACCCCGGCACATCTGTGCCACCGACGACTGTTCGGCCATCGGCTGACACCGCGTACGCGGCGCTCCCGGAGTACGCGTCGCCAAGCCCGCCGATGGCGTCGAACCGGACTTGTGCCGACGATTTTGCGGCCAGCGTTACCACAGCAACTGCGGTGAACATTGTGCACGTTCGCATGGCTGTGCTCCCGAAGACTCGAACCTGGCTCGCTGCGGGCGACGCGGCTATCGGTCTTGACAGTCACGTCTTCGTGGAGTTGCTCCTCCTGCAGGATCACTGGACAGACAAGCGGCGGCGGGGTTGTCGTATTCCAGCCCTTTGGGGTCTCGACGGATCATCCGCACCCCCCCAAGAACGCAGTCAGGAAATCGAAGAAGTCCTGCGAATTCACCGCGCCATCATGGTTGAAGTCCGCGCTCGGCGCGCCGGCGAAGAACGCTGCGAGGAAGTCGAAGAAGTCCTGGGAGTTCCGCGACCCGTCGCAGTTGAAGTCCGCGGGGCAGATCGTGAGCGTGGCGGCGTCGCTGGTGATGGTCCCGTAGCCGCTGGAGACGACGCAGCGGAACTCCACCACGTTGGGATGGTTCCGTAGCGGCCGCATGCCGCTGACGGCGAGTTCGCCCGAAGTCGAGCCCTGGCTGTGCCCAAAGAACTCCGCCGCGGGGGTGCCCGCGCCCAAGACGATGTCCGCGCCCTCGGCCATGTCGAGCCACGCTCCGGCGTCCTCGTACCGCCAGCGGTAAGCGAAGGGCCCAGTGCCGGCCGCGGTCACACTGAAGGCTACGGAGGCGCCGACGCACGCCCGAGCACTTGTCGGCTGGGCCGCAAGGCCGGGGTCGCCGAACTGCCAGGTTTCGCCGTTGAAAACGTTGTAAATGTCGGAACCCCCGAACAGCACAACCATGCTGTGCAACGAGTCGTAGGCCATTGCATGAAGTTCGCGCGGCGACAGACCGCTGATCCAATGCGGCGTCCACGCCGCCCCGTCCCACTCCCAGGTGTCGCCGTAGAACGTGGGCGTGCCGGGGATGCCGGTAGTATTCTCGCCGCCGAAAAGGACGGTCACGGCGCGAGCCGAGTCGTATGCCATCGCAACTGAGTCGCGCGGGTAGGGAGCTGGGTAGCCAGGGTCGAACTGTCGCTGCGACCATGCCGTCCCGTCCCATTCCCAGATCTCGTTGTTGCGGGTGCCGCTGGGAACGTTGACGCCGCCGAACAGCACGGTCACGCCGCGAGCCGAGTCGTACGCCATCGCGTGCGATTGTCTCGGTGACGGGCCGTTGACCTGGCGCTGCGTCCAAGTGGCACCATCCCATTCCCAGGTGTCGTTGCCGCCACCGCCAGCACCGCCGAAAAGCACGGTCACGCCGCGCGCCGAGTCGTAGGCCATCGCGTGGTATACTCTCGCCGATGGCCCGCTGACCTGCCGCTGTGTCCAGGCTGTCCCGTTCCATTCCCAGGTCTCGCCGTCGCCGTAAGTCCCCGACATCCCCCCGAACAGCACGGTGACGGCGCGCGCCGAGTCATAGGCCATCGCGTGCCCGTATCTCGGTGACGGACCGATGGCCTGCCGCAACGCCCACGCGGCGCCGTCCCACTCCCAGGTCTCGCCGCTGCTTGGGCCGTTGTCACGGAGGCCGCCAAACAGCACGGTTACCCCGCGCGCCGAGTCGTAGGCCATCGCGTGCGCGCGCCGCGGCGATGGGCCGTTGACGTGCGATTGCGTCCACTGCACCTGCTGCGCCTCCGCTGCACGCGGTGCGAGGATGCTTGCAATGAGAAGCACCTCCCCGATGGCCGCCACCAGAGACGCCACGCGGCCGCGTGCTATCACCAAGGTCCATCGCATGGTCGGCCTCCGCTGCCCCTCCCCGGGCGCGGGAGCGTCCGCGCCCAGCCTACCGCGCCCCACCGTGCCCACAAAGGACAATCCGAGCGCTACCGCCGCGAGCCGGCCCCGCGACGGCGCCCGTCCCGCGCTCGGGTCGGCGCGCCCCCGTTGGCCTTGCTTGATGCCCCCGCCGGAGGTACCTGAACGTTACGGGTTGCGTGCGGAACGTAACTTAAGCCCTGGAGGGAACGACCGATGCACGCCGGAACGCCGCGGGGGGCGGGCAAGAGGAAGCGCCCGGGCCGGCGCTGGCCGCCCGAGGTCCTGAC
>JBGPGM010000412.1:0-3056 GCA_041483855.1 Phycisphaerae bacterium
ACCTCCCTCGGTTACGGGCGCGCGTCGTGGCACGCCGGCCCAGCGCTGGTCGGGGCGATGGCCGTGCTGGCGATCGTCTACGCGCTGGGCCAACGGCGCGGCCTGATCGATCCCGTCTCGCTGATCCTCGTCGGCGTGGTGGTGAGCATCATGTGCGGGGCCGCGACGATGCTCGTGCAGCACATGCTGCCCGGCGGGGCGATGGGGGCTCAGTGGCTGCTCGTCGGCTCGTTGACGGACGACGTGCAGTGGGGCCAGATCGCCATGGGCGCGGCCGTCGCGCTGGCCGGTCTGGCGATCGGCGTGTCGGCGGGCCCGGCGATGGACGCCGCGACACTCGCCGACGACGAGGCGTCCAGCGTGGGTGTGCGGATCGGGCGGCTGCGGGCGGTGCTGTTCGTCGCGGCCGGCGCGATGACGGCCGCGGCCGTGGCCATCGCCGGCCCGATCGGGTTCGTCGGGCTGATCTGTCCGCACGTGGTGCGGCTGATGGCGGGCGGGAGCGCGGCCGTGGCGCACCGCTGGCTGGTGATCGGCTCGGCGCTGGCGGGCGCGGCGTTGATCGTGGGGGCGGACGCCGCGGTGAAGATGGTGTACCTGGACACCGGCCGCATGCCGCTGGGGGTGATCACGACGGTCGTGGGGGGTGTGGTGTTCCTGGGGTTGCTCAGGAGAGAGGGAAGAGCGATGGGGGTGTAGGGGCGTCCGGTGGATTGTTCGATTTCACGCGCCTCAGTTGCTCGGCGAGAGACGAGCGGATTCGGCGGCGGAGGTACGCGTACCATGCGGCCGCCACGAGAAGGAAGCTCAGCAACGCGGACCAGATGATGGCGGCTCCTGGGACCAGCAGGTTGCCGGCTCGGTCGCACAGCAAATTGGCAACACACACCCACACCGCGGTAACAAGGGCGAGCAAGCCGCCCAGCAGCAAGGTCCTCCGACGGTGGAGCACGCCAAGATTCTCGTAGGCGACCGCGAGCGCTGCCAGCGCCGCTTCGGTTCCTCCGAACTTGAGCAGCTCGGGGAACGCGGATGCTTCGGGGGGCGGCGTCCATGCGCGGGCAGCGAGACTGCTGCAATCCACGCCGCACTCGGGACACCGACCCGGTTCGATCGTGATGCCCGCAAGGTCGTACCCGCAATCGAGGCAAATCGGCGTTCCTTGGCGGACAAGGTATCGGCGAAGCGACAGCCGGATGCGCAACCGCAGCGCCACGAGGAGCCCGATGACGACTGTCAGGTAGATCCCCCACACCACGACCATGAGGACCCACAGCGGGGCGCCAAAGAACACCCCGACCAAAGGGATCGCCTGGAGTGCTGCAAGAACAGCAGCGGCAATGGTCAAGCCATTCGGCGCCAAGAATCGGCTGAACCGGGCGGACTCGCCAAGAGCCAGCCACATGCCGTCGAACCTCTGGCCCGGTTTGAGGAGGAGGAACTCGGGAATCAATCGTCCGGCGAGTGACATTTCACCGAAGTCTAGATCTCTCGAACGCCGCCCAGGTTCGTGTCCGGTCACGCTCGCCGCACGAATCCAGTGCCAGCCCGCGATAGGATGGTTGACCGTATGGGATATACTTGGTGTGTGAAGCCAGGTGATGGCATTCTGTCGGTGGCCGGCTTGGCGGGAGTCGCCTCGCTGGTGCTGGCATCGGCCGCATTGACGATCGCGCTGATCGGCGCGGCGAGGCCGCCGGTGTCGGAGTACTTCAACGCCGCTCAGAACGCGCAGGAGGCTGTTCGAGTCAGCGAGTTGTGGATCGCCCCGGCGGTGAGTCTGCTGCTAGGGCTGTGGGCACTTGCGCAGATCGTGCTGCGTCGGCCGCTGCTGATGTCGTACTCAGCGGCACGTCGCTGGCCGGTCACGAACGGGCGAATCGCCTCTGTATCGGCCGTCGCCGCCCTGGTCGTAGTGTTCGCGCTGAGTAGCATGCTGTACGGGATCGCCGCGATTCGAGCGGCCGGGCCGCGGCCCATCACCGACAGCATGGTGTTCTCCGGCATGTGCATCTCCTTGGGCGTCATGTCGATCGGCGGCTGGGCGCTCAGCAGTTGCCTCTTCCTGCGGTGGTGGCAGGACAAGCACGCCGCGGCGCGCGAGCCTGTGGGCGATCTTGCGACCTGGCCCGCCTGATGAATGGGTGCGATTCTCTTTCGGCGGGTGGCACGACTCGTCCGGCGCCACTCCGCCGCGCCGTGTCCGCTCCCTGCGCGCCCTGACCGCGGACCTTCTTCTTCGCGCTCTTCGCGTTGAACCTCCGCCGGCCCCGCCAACTCCGCCACAGGCCCTCACTGCCTCACCGCACCTCCCGGTGGTACTCCTTCCCGCCCCAGACCGTCGGCCGGCCGCGTTCCAGGTTCCGCGCGGCCTCCCACAGCAGCGCGCCGACCAGCCACGCGCCGACCGGGTACGCCGGCACCGTCCACAGCGGCACGCGACCGAGGTGGTACACCGCGCCGACCGTCCCCAGCCACGCGACCAGGCCCGCCGCCCCTGCGATCACGGCCGCGGCCCCGAGCGGCACATCCCCCGCGCAGACCACCGCCGCCCCCGCGCCGATGCTCGCCAGCGCGCCCAGCGGCATCAACACCCCCAACGCCCAGATCCGGCGCGCGCTGGTCCGCAGCCGGCGCGGCCGGCGGTGCGCGCCCTCGTTGTACACGCGCAGCCAGCCGCGACGGAATGACTCCCACGTCGTGTGCATCCGGCAGCGGAGCATGCCGTCGGCCAGGAAGACGCCCGCGGGCAGGCCCTTCATGGCCACGTGCCGGGCCAGCGCCACGTCCTCGAGCACCTCGGACTTGACGGCCTCGTGCCCGCCGATGGCCTCGTACGCGGCCCGCCGGATCATGATGAACTGGCCGTTGGCGAAGGCACGCCGGTGCTCGCGGGCGTTGGCGCGGATGATCGGGTACTGGCGGAGCAGTTCCATCCCCGCCGCGGGCTGCACGAGGCGCTCGAACCAGCGGTCGGCCGTGAGCGTGCTCAATACGCTGAGCATGTCCAGAGAGCGGTTCTCTAGCAGGGCGACCGTAGCGCGGATGCACCCCGG
>JBGPGM010000413.1:0-3052 GCA_041483855.1 Phycisphaerae bacterium
GTCAGGCAGCGCCGTCGCACACCCGTCCAACCGGGGCACTCGGTGGAACAGGCGTCCCGCCTCGGTCCGTCGCGGTATCCTCTGGCCCATGACCCGACCCTCCGCGATGTTGGCCCTGGCCGGCGCATACCTCCTGGCCGCCTCACCCGCTCCCGCCCGCGCTCAAGCCAGCGAACTGCGCCTGGACTCCTCCGGCCAATGGGTGCAGACCGCCGCACCTTCGCCCGGCACCGACGGCACGCTCTTCGCCCAGGCCCGACGGGACCTGGCCGACGGCCGCCCCGACGCGGCCTACGACGCCATCAGCCCCTGGATCGACGCCAACGAACGCTCCAGCAACCCCATGCTCGCCCGCGCCTACCTCATCCGCGCCGACGCGCTGACCGCCTTGGGCAAGGAGCACAAGGCCCTCTACGACTACGACAAGGGCGTCATCGAGAAGTTCCCCGGCACCGAGGAGTACATGACCGCGGTCGAGCGCGAACTCGAAATCGCGGTCCGCTACGTCAACGGCCTCAAGTACCGCTTCCTGGGCGTCCGCATCCTCGACGGCGCGGACGTCGGCGAGGAACTCCTCATCCGCGTCCAGGAGCGACTTCCCGGCAGCCGCCTCGCCGAACGCGCCGGCATCGAACTGGCCGATTACTACTACCGCAACAGCGAAATGAAGCTCGCCGACCTGGCCTACGAGCTCTTCCTGCAGAACTACCCTGACAGCCCCTACCGCCAACGCGCCATGGAGCGCCGCGTCTACGCCTCCATCGCCCAATACAAGGGGCCCAGTTACAGCGGCGCCACCCTCGTCGATGCCCAGGTCCTTGTCCAGCGATATGCCGGCATCTTCCCCGCCGAGGCCGCCAGGGCCGGCCTCGACGACGCACTCGTCACCCGCCTGGAGGAATCGGCCGCGGCCGAACTCCTCGACACCGCCCGCTGGTACCTCAAACGCTCCGACCCCGTGTCCGCCCGCTACACGCTGACCCGCCTTCTCGCCGCCCACCCCCGCACCCCCGCCGCCGCCGACGCGCTGGACATCATGGATCAACGCGGCTGGACCGCGCCGCCTCCATCGGCTCCTCCGGCAGCGGGCGCGACGCCGGCCGGTCCGGCTCCCGAAGCGCCTAGGACATCCGGCGCCCCGGAGCACAAGCCGTGACCGCCCGCCCCAGCCGATTCTCCGCGCCGCGTGCTCCCTTGTCTCTGCTCGCCGCTCTGCTGCTCTGCGGCGCTGTTGTTCTCGCGCCTTCCTGCGCCTCCGACCCCACCAAGGGCTACGCCTTCTCCTCAGCCCACGACTCGGCCATCAAGACCGTCCACGTCCCCATCTTCCAGAACAACACCTTCTACCACGGCTTGGAGACCGAACTCACCGACGCCATCATCAAGCAGTTGCAGTCCGCCACCCCCTGGTCGGTCTCCACGGCCTCCGCCGCCCAGACCACCCTCACCGGCAGCATCACCGAGGTAACCCTCACTCCCCTCTCCACCGCGCGCGTCAGCGGCCTGGTCCAGGAACTGGCCGTCGTCCTCACCGTCGAGTTCGACTTCAAGGACAACCGCACCGGCAAGATCCTCGTCAGCCGGCGCAACTTCACCGCCTCCGAGCCCTTCGTCCCCGCGAAGGGCGCCGGCGAGCGGATCGACGCCGGCGAGCACGCCGCCGTCCAGCGGCTGGCCCGCGATATCGTCGCCGCCCTTCGGTCGAACTGGTAGCCATCCCCCGCCTAGCCTTTGGCCGCCCACACCGCCGAGCCGATGACTACCGGTCGGTCGGGTGCCGTGTGGACGCGCCCCCGCCCAGCGCACGGTCCGATCCGGGGGCCCGCGCCCGACGTATCAAGGTGAACATGCAGCCCACACCACGGTCTCAATCCGGCCCCGCAGGCGTGCCCAAGCGCCAAGCACCGGGGCTGTTGCACTCAGCCTCGCAGAATACCCCAGGCCCGGGAACAGGAGCGGGGGGGGGGACCGGGCGTGAGCCCGCCCCGCCCGCCCGCAAGGAGCGCAACGGCGACTCCAATCGGCCCACACAGGCCAGCATGCGCCCCAGCCGGGGCCTGTTCGGCATCGTCACAATCCTCACCGCCATCCTCCTGCTCTTCCTGGTGATGAGTTCCATCAGCGGGCAGGCCAAGCCCATGTCCTGGAAGGACTTCGTCAATCTGTACAACAGCCAGCAGATTGTCCCCGGCTCCGTCGTCATCCAGGACGACGGCATCTACGCGGACCAGAAGGAGGCCCAGGAGGGCGCCCGCACCCACCGCGTCTTCCGCCTCAGCGCCGGCGTCAAGGACTTCTACCGCCAGCAACTCGTCGAACTGACAGGGGGCGACTTCACCGAGCGGCCCAGCTCCGTCTGGCAGCAGCTCCTCGTCCTGATCCTGCCCCTGGCCCTGATCATCCTGCTGCTGTGGTTCCTCGCCGCCCGCGCCCTGCGCAGCGCCGGCGGCGGCGGCGGCGGCATGCTCGGCAACTTCGGCAAGTCCCGCCACCGCGTCCTGGTCAAGGAGAAGACCGGCGTCACCTTCAACGACGTCGCCGGCATCGACGAGGCCAAGGACGAAGTCACCGAGATCATCGAGTTCCTCAAGAACCCCAAGCGTTTCATGAAACTCGGCGGACGCATCCCGCGCGGCGTGCTCCTCATCGGCGAGCCCGGCTGCGGCAAGACCCTCCTCGCCAAGGCCATCGCCGGCGAGGCCGATGTCCCCTTCTTCTCCATCTCCGGCTCCGATTTCGTCGAGATGTTCGTCGGCGTCGGCGCCTCGCGCGTCCGCGACCTCTTCAAGCAGGCCAAGGACTCCGCTCCCTGCATCATCTTCCTCGACGAGATCGACGCCGTCGGCCGCAGGCGCGGCGGGGGCTTCACCACCGGCGGGCACGACGAACGCGAGCAGACCCTCAACGCCATCCTCGTCGAGATGGACGGCTTCACCACCTCCGACGGCGTGATCGTCGTCGCCGCCACCAACCGCTCCGACGTGCTGGACCCCGCCCTGACCCGCCCGGGCCGCTTCGACCGCCAGATCATCGTCCCGCTCCCCGACGTCAA
>JBGPGM010000414.1:0-3051 GCA_041483855.1 Phycisphaerae bacterium
CCCCCGAGGGGCGCGAGCGGATCTTCGAGCCGTTCTTCACGACCAAGGGGCTCCGCGGCACGGGGCTCGGCCTGGCGGTCACCAAGCGCATCGTCGAGCAGCACGGCGGGCGGATCGACGTGCAATCGGACGAGGGCAAAGGGGCCACGTTCACCGTCGTCCTGCCCTCCGACCCCGCGCTCCACATCGACCCCGCGGCCACGGCCGCGAGCAGGAAGGACCCGACGGACGCGGCCCACGGGTTCTGATCGGGGCGCATCCGTCGGGCGTGACCGGAGGGACCACCATGGCGTTCGAGCGGGTCAGTTCCGGGGCGCCGTGGGAGGGACTGGTGGGGTACTGCCGCGCCGTGCGGGCGGGGAACCTGGTCGTGGTCTCGGGCACGGCGCCGGTGGGGCCGGACGGCCAGACCTTCGCGCCGGGGGACGCGTACGCCCAGACCAGGCGGTGCCTCCAGATCATCGTCGAGGCGCTGGGGCGGCTGGGGGCGCACCCGGCGGACGTGGTGCGCACGCGCCTGTATGTGACCGACATCACGCGCTGGAGGGAGTACGGGCGGGCCCACGCCGAGGTCTTCGCGGCCCACCCGCCGGCGACGAGCATGATCCAGGTCGCGGCCCTGATCGACCCGGCGATGCTGGTGGAGATCGAGGCGGAAGCGGTGTGCGCCGGCGAGGCGAACGCTTGAGCCGTCAGGCCAGGTCGAAGAGCAGGAACTCGGCGCCCGCGTCGGTGCCGAGCGTCAGCTGGCGCTCGTCGCTGACGGCCGTGCCGTCCCCCGCATGGAGCGGTTGAGTGTTGAGCTGCCCCTGGCCGCGCATGGCCTGCACCCAGGCGTGCCGGCCAGGCCCGAGCGTGTGCGCGACGTGCTGGCCGGCTCTCAGCGCGGCGGCGTACAGGCGCACGTCCTGGTGGATGGTGACCGAGCCGTCCGCGGCGTTGGGCGAGCCGAGCAGCGCGAGGCGCCCCTGTCGAGACTCAAGAGGGAAGGGCTTCTGCTCGTAGGACGGTTCGAGGCCGTCGCGTTCGGGGAGGATCCAGATCTGGTAGAGGTGCACGGGCTCGGTGGCGGAGGGGTTGAACTCGGAGTGCATGATGCCGCGCCCGGCGGTCATGCGCTGGACCTCGTTGGGGTGCAGCACCTGGCCGCTGCCGAGGCTGTCCTTGTGCTCCAGGGCGCCGGCCAGGACGTAGGTGATGATCTCCATGTCCTGGTGGGCGTGGGGAGGGAAGCCCTTGGCGGGGGCGACGCGGTCCTCATTGATGACGCGCAGGGCGCGGAAGCCCTCGTGGGCCGGGTCGTGGTAGCGCCCGAAGGAGAAGGTGTGCCGAGTGTCGAGCCAGCCATAGTTGAAGGACCCGCGCTCGGCGCCGGGGCGGAGGGTGATCATGGCCGGTCTCCGTTGCTGGCGTGCGCCCGCGGTCAGACCTTGGATGGCCCGGCGGCGGGACCGCAGATAATACGGTCGATGCTCCAGCGGCCGGGGCCCGTGAAGACGAGGCCAAGCAGAACGGCCGCCAGCGTCAGGGCGTACTCGCCGCCGCCGGCGGTCACGTCAAACTTCCCCTTGTGCATCATGAAGAAGGCAACGAGCATCGCAAAGATCCACGGCAGGGCCGCCAAACGCTGGAACAAGCCCACCAAGACAAGGGCGCCGCCGACGAGTTCAGTCAAGGCCGCGGCGTAGGCGCTGGCGACAGGCATCGGAATGTTCAGGGGCTCAAGGTAATGGGCGAAGCCCTTGATCCCCGGCCCCCCGAAGGCCCCGAATAGTTTCTGCGAGCCGTGGAACAGCCCCACGATGCCGACCATCACTCGGATGACCAGGAGGCCGGCGTCGGGGCTGTGGAGCAGGGACGTGAGCTTGCGCATCGGATTCTCCTTCAAGGGGGGATGGCCGGACGGTGCGAGGGGGACGCGGACGAGCGTAACCACGGACGACGGTTGGCGTGCAGGGCCTTGGCTCCAGCAATCGTCCCAGGTCCGCCCACCCCCCGCTTCCGGCGTGACAGCGCCCCCAACCGTCTGCTATCGTTCCCGCTTCACGGGACCCCCCGACCGACCGATACCGACGATGGCGGGTTGCGGCGGCATAGGACGGAACCGAGCGGCCCGGGTCCCCAGTGAGAACGGCGCGGACCCGTTGTCCGCCCTTCCTACGGCGAGGTCGAGCATGGCGTCAACCGGGCTGGGCAGCGCATCGGTCAGGTCGCGTGGAGCGGTGGGGGGGCATGGCGGCGGCACCCTGCGTCAGCGGCTCGCGTTCCTCAAGGAGTTTCTCGACAACCCCGGGCAGGTTGGGGCGATCGCCCCCAGTTCGCGCTTCCTGGCCCGCCGCATGGCCGGCGGGCTCGCCCACGCGAGCATCAAGGCCGTCGTCGAATACGGCCCCGGGACCGGCGTCGTCACCCGGGCCATCCTGGAGCGCATCCCGAAGGGGTGCAAGTACCTGGCCATCGAGCGCAGCGCCGAACTGGTCAGGCTCTTCCGCCAGCGGTTCCCGGGGATTACGATCTACGAGGACACCGCGGCCAACGTGCAGCGCTTGTGCCGCAAGAACGGGATCGACGCGGTGGACACGGTCGTCAGCGGCCTGCCGTGGGCGGTCTTCCCCGAGCCGCTCCAGGACGAAATCCTGGCGGCGACCGTCAAGGTGCTGCGCCCCGGCGGTGAGTTCGTGACGTTCGGCTACCACGTCGGGCTGCTCACGCCCGCCGGGCGGCGGTTCCACAAGAAACTGCCGCGCTACTTCTCGTCGGTACGGCGCGACGAGGTCGTCTGGCGGAACATGCCGCCGGCGTTCGTGTGCCGGTGCAAGAAGTAGCGGCGCTTCAGGCCAGCCGCATCGCCTCGACCATTACCCTGCCCATGTCCGCCGGCGACATCGCGACGGTCACACCGGCATTCTTCAAGGCCGCAATCTTCGAGTCGGCCGTCCCCTCGCCGCCGGAGATGATTGCCCCGGCGTGACCCAGGCCTTTGCGCCGGAGGGCGTGTCCGGCCCCGCTCTTTCTGTGCGGCCTGAAGGGGTCAAACGGTACACCGGCCGG
>JBGPGM010000415.1:0-3049 GCA_041483855.1 Phycisphaerae bacterium
CCAGATGTAGAAGCCGCCGCCGGGGACCAGCACGCGCGCCGTGTTGGCGAACCACGCCTGGAGCAGCCCCTTGAACTCCTCGTCGCTCACGCAGTCGTTGGCCAAAGGCCGGTCCTTGGCCCGCAGGGCCGCGGTGGTGGCCCGCACGCGGGTCCGGGCGGACTCGACGGGCACGGGGTGGAACGTCGTCTCGCCGGCCACGAACGCGTTGTTGGACCGCGGCTCGACCTTCACGTTGTACGGAGGATCTTGGCAGGTCATGTGCGCGACGGCGCCGTCCATCAGCCGGTCCACGTCCTGGGCTTTGGCGCTGTCGCCGCAGACCAGCCGGTGCTGGCCCAGCACCCACAGGTCCCCGGGCTTCGTCGTGGCCTCTGCGGGCGGCTCGGGCACGTCGTCGGGGTCCGTCAGCCCCGAGTTCCCGGGTGGCGCCAGGATCTCGGTGAGTTCTTGCGGGTCGAAGCCGAGAAGCGAGACATCAAAGTCCAGCGCCTCCAGGTCCCTGATCTCCACGGGCAGCAGGTCCATGTCCCACTCGGCGATCGTCGCGGTCTGGTTGTCCGCCAGCCTGTACGCCCGCGCCTTCACCGGGTCGAGCCCCACCGCGACGTGGACCGGCACCTCGGTCATGCCCAGTTTGAGCGCCGCGAGGTAGCGGGTGTGGCCGACGATGATGACGCCCTGCTCGTCGATCACGAGCGGTTGGCGGAAGCCGAACTCCTTGATCGACCTGGCCACCGCCTCGACGGCCTGGACGTTCTTCCTGGGGTTGCGGTCGTACGGCTTGACCCTCCCGATCTCCCGCATCTCGATCTGCATGGCCTCTGCTCCGGTGCGCGCTGCCTCCCCGCCCCGGGCACGTCCCGGTCGGCATGGATGCATCTTATGTTCGTACCGGTCAATACTCAATTGCCGGGAGCGGCACACCCGTGACATTTCTCATGTTCAGCGCGCTCGCAAGGTGGTGCTACAGAGTGTCGCGTGCCGCACCGAGCCGCACGCAACAGCAGGGGGCCGCGTGCATACGCAACAGGACCCCCGCGCCTTGCCAGAGCATTCGTGGTCGCGCTCGCCGCGGGGCGCGACGCGCCGCCCAGGCAGCCGGCGCTCTTCCGCTCGAAGCCGCCGTAGGCCGCAGGCGCCGCCACCCCCCCCTCCCCCCCTCGGGCTCCGCTGGGGCCGCCCCCGGCCCGTCCTGGGCCGTCAGGGCGAACCGTGGGGCCGTTGCGACGCCTCGGATGCTGAAGCGCGGCGGAGTCTGCGGCAGAGCGAGTCGGCGCCGGTGCTGGCCGCGCGGCGGGACACGCCGCCGCTCACCAACCTCCCGAATACCCCGCTCAGCCAACTCGAACGATGGCTCCCG
This sequence comes from Phycisphaerae bacterium, assembly GCA_041483855.1. GTDB lineage: Bacteria > Planctomycetota > Phycisphaerae > Phycisphaerales > UBA1924 > JBGPGM01. Next base: position 1,364 of record JBGPGM010000415.1, read on the forward strand.
AATGAATGGAAACGCCGCGATTCCCCGCCGTCGGCGTGACGGGTGCTGGTTGCACATCGCTCACCCCGAATCAAGGCATGTCGTTGCCTACGTTCGCTGAACCTGAACGAGCGCGTCCGCACTCCGGGCATGGCGCGCCCCGCGGCAGCCCTGAGAGCGGGTATCCGCACGTCGTGCAGGTCCCCGGCGGGTGCCGGTGCCGGAACGCGAGGGCGCACCCGAGCGCAAGGCAGACGAGGATCGGCATCCACAGCGGCACGAAGACATACGGGCCGCACCACGGCGCAGGGTGTTCGACGCGGGGCCACAGGACGTGCGGGCCGCCGACCTTCTGCATGTTCAGCAGGTGCAAGCAGGCGTACCCAAGTTCCTCCCATCCAGTCACGCGGTCGTAGCAGATGCTGTCCGTGCGCGTCCCGTTGCGCACGATGAGCAGACCGTCCGTCACCGTCGTCACTTCGACAAAGCACGCACCCATGGCCGTCGCCGCGCCGATCCCTACGCCAAAGTTGGCTCGATAGCTCGAAACCCACAGGAGGGCGAGTGCAACCGCGAGCCCCAACATCACCAGCGCGGCGCAGCGCGGAAGGCATCCCTTTCGCCACGACAACCGCGGCAGTTGGGCCCTTGGCATGTCCAATCGTACCTTCCGCCCTCGTCGCGGCCCTCACGCGCGCGGCGATCCAGGCTCGCACGGCCGGGGGGACCGGCAGCGGGCGCCCGGCCGGCCAGGCCGCCGGTGGTGACGCAGTCGGGAATCTGGCGACAGTGTGCACCTGAATCAGACCGGCTCGACCAGGCCCGGATCATCGTTTTTCGGAGAGTTGACGCGCGTGCCGACCGTGTGTGCCGTCAGGACCCCGTCGGCCGCGGGGCGCAGGAGCGCCGTGTCCGGCGCGCCCAGCCACTGTGCAACCGATTCAGGCTCAAGCACCACGGGCATCCGGTCGTGCATCGGGCGCAGGAACTCGTTGGCCGCGCAGGTGATGATCGCAAAGGTCTCGCCGTCGTCGCGCACCTCGTAGATCCCGGCCAGCAGCAAGGGCTCCCCGTCGGCGCGGTAGATGTACCACGGCTGCTTGACCTTCCCGCCGGTCTTCTGCCACTCGTAGAACCCGCTGGCGGGAATGATGCAACGGCGCTTGGCGAACGCCGAGCGGAACATGGGGAGCGTGGCGATCGTCTCGGCCCGCGCGTTGATCGGGCCCGGCTTCGTCGCCCACGGGGGCATCAGGCCCCACTTGGCCTCGCCTAGATTCCAGGCCCCGCCGTCTCTGCGGACGATGGGGGCCGACTGCGTCGGCGCGACGTTGCGGCTCGGCTTCGGGTCTTCGGGCAGGCTCGGCACGGTCAGGCGCATGAGCCGGACCAACTCGCGCCAGCGGTACATGTGGGTGAAGCGCCCGCACACGACAGGAGCCTAGCCATCGAGAATCACCCAGCCGTAGGAATCTCTCTTTGGCTCCGGCGGGATCGGTTCATCCGGCAGCGTCCGAACAAAGCGGACGATTCTGGCGGGGGCCACCCCCACCGTCACCTGCTTGGCCTCGGCTACGCCACCGTGGCTGTCACTTGGTCACAATCCCAGTACGGTGTACCCAGGCTCCCTGCACGGACAGATGCGGCGCCGTGCCCCACCGTGGCGGTCACCTGGTTACAACCGCCGTGATCAACGGTGGCGCGGCG
>JBGPGM010000416.1:0-3045 GCA_041483855.1 Phycisphaerae bacterium
ATCGTCTACAACCGCGGCAACCGCGACTGGGTCAAGCGCCAGCCCGTCGGCAAGATCGCCCAAGTCGCCCCCGGCGCCACCTGGACGTTCACGTACACCGTCGAACTCGGGCGCGACCTCCAGGCCCTGGCCGACCAGCAGTTCGTCACCTTCCAGGGCCTTTGATCCCCGACGCCGCCATGCGTTCCCGAGAGTTCCGTACCCGTAGGCGTCATTCCCGGGCACGCCGCGGGCGCGCCGTCGTCCCGGCCGCGCTCCCGCTCATCCTCATCGTCTTGCCCTTCCTGGCCGCCTGCCACAAGACCGCCCCCGCCCCTGCGCCGGCTCCCCCCGCATTCTCCTACACCATCCGCGGGCGCATCGAAGACCTCCCCGACCCGCGCCGCCTCACCTCCGAACTGTCCATCCACCACGAGGCCATCGACGCCTGGAGGAACGCCGCCGGTGAAGTGGTCGGCATGGGTTCCATGACCATGCCCTTCACCCCTGCCAAGGGCCTCTCTCTTGAGGGCCTCGCCATCGGCGATGCCGTCGAGTTCCACCTTGATGTCTGGTACACGCCGCGGATCCGCTGGGAAGTCACCCAGATCAAGAGACTCCCCGCCGACACCCCCCTGAACTTCGGCAAGGCAAATCCCCCGAAGTGACCGGTGACCGGCAACTTCCATGTACGAGCGAAAAAAACCCAGCGCAAGGCATAACGCCAAGCGCCGGGTCTCGTGGGGGTCTACAGGAAACTGTTGGCGACGCATCGAGGATCGTCGCTCGCCGAAGCCAACACCGCGGCGTACCCATATATTCCGTCGGCCCCGCCCACCGGTTGCAGTCGCGCCCACAGAATCTGTTGCCCGAACGCCGCGCCCCGCGCACGCCCCCTCTAATCCCCCTTGGCGCGCGGGCGCAGCCCCAGCCGCTCCATGACCTGCTGCAAGTCCGACCACACCTTCCCCCGGTTCTCCGGCGTGTACGAACGCAGCAGGAACGCCGGGTGGTACGTCGGCATCACCGCCACGCGCAGCCCCTGCCCCTGCCACGCCCCCCACCGCCCGCGCAGCCGCCCCATCGACTCGTCCGTCCCCAGGATCGTCCGCGTCGCCGGCAGCCCCAGCGTCACGATCACCTCCGGGCGCACGATCAGGATCTGTTCATATAGATACGGGGCGCACAGGCGGGCCTCCTCCGCCGTCGGCGTGGCGTTCCCCGGCGGGCGCGTCTTGAGCACGTTGGCGATGTACACGTCCTGGCGCGCCAGCCCCATCGCCGCGATCTGCTTGTCCAGCAACTTCCCCGCCGGCCCGACGAACGGCCGGCCCGTCCGGTCCTCCTCCTGCCCCGGCGCCTCGCCGATGAACATCAGCCGGGCGCACGGGTTCCCCTCCCCGAACACAATACTGTGGTGGTCCGTTACGAAGTGCCGGTGCGGGGCTTCCCGTTCGTACTTCGCACGCACCTCGTCCAGGCAGCGCTGCGCCCCGGCCGGATCGCGCCCGCCTGCCGCCGGCGGCGACAGTTCCGCCCTTGGGGCGCCCGAGATCATCGCCACGGGCGCGCCGGCGCCGGCCCGCCGGTAGACGGGCACGAAGTCCACCCCCATCAGCCGCGACGTCGTCGCGTGCTGGCGGACCAGCCGCTCCAGCCTGCCGCCGCGTTCATTGTCGGCCATGCTCCCTCGCTCGACCTCGTTCCACGCCCCGATCCGGTCATCCCCTCGCCATCACCCGCCGCCGCCCGGCGGCGCAGGCTTGTCGGGCGGCTTCTCCGGGGGCTTCTCAGCCGGCGTCCCCGCGGGCGGAGCGCCGGCACCGTCCTTGGGCGGCTCCGGCGCCGGAGGCGGCAGCGCCTCGCGCGCCCGCGGTTTGGCGCCGTTCGCAGGCATCGCCCCGGGCTTCATCCGCGGCGGCCCACCCTCCAACAGCGGCGGCACGAACGCCCCCACGAACAGCCCCACCACCAGCCCCAACACCATCCCTCCCAGGAACGCCTTCATGGCCGTCGAGCTTCCCGCCGTCACGCCCGCTGATCCGGCTGTCTCGGCCATGTCCGCCTCCGATCGCCCTGTCCGCCCACCCCCGCATCCGATCTTTCGACCGCACCCACCCGCCCGCTTCACAAACGCCCCGCCACGCCCCCGCGCGCCGCGCTAGTCTCCCCGCCGCATCCGCCGGATCCACCGCCCGTACTCCAGCACCGCCAGGACCATCTCCCACCTGGACTTCGGATACCCCCGCCCGAACGCCGTCTCCAGCCTCCACGACCAATACTTACCCCGAAAACGCAGCCGCGTCACCACCCCCAACCTCAGCAGTTCGTACACACCGCCCGCCGTGTCGATCACCCATCGCATCACCGCTGCCTCGCGTCTCACGCCCGCCCCTCACGCCCCCGCGAATACCCCCCGGTACCAGGCGATCGTCGCCCTGAGCCCTTCTTCCAGGCTCACCACCGGCTCGTACCCCAGCAACTCCCGCGCCCGCGTCAAGTCCGCCAGCGAGTGCCGCACGTCCCCCGCCCGCGCCGGCTGGTGGCGCACCCCCACGTGCCCTGCCCCGCACTCGTGGGCCATCATCCGCGCCAACTCGATCACCTCCACCCTCCGCCCCGTCCCCACGTTCACCACGTCCCCCGCCAGTGCCCGCGGGCTCGCCCCTGCCAACAAGTTCGCCAGCACCGCGCTCGTTACGTACGTAAAGTCGCGAGACTGCCGACCGTCCCCGTAGATCACCGGCTCACCGCCCTCTCCCTCTCCGCCCACGACGCCCAGCAGCCGCTTGGCGAACGCCGCGATCACCGCCGAGTACTCCGAGTCCGCCGGCTGGCGCGGGCCGAACACGTTGAAATACCGCAGGCTCACCGCCGACAGCGAATAACTGTGCGCCCAGGCCCGCATGATGTGCTCCCCCGCCACCTTGCTGGCCGCGTACGGCGACAACGGCGCCGGCGCCTGCGTCTCCACCTTCGCCAGCACCCCGCCGCCGCCCGCCTCGCCCGCGACCGCACCGTTGCCCCCGCCCGCCGCGTCCCCGTCCCCGTACGCCGAACTCGACG
>JBGPGM010000417.1:0-3037 GCA_041483855.1 Phycisphaerae bacterium
GCCTGTTCGCGCTGATCAACCTGGCCATGGGCGACGCCGGGCTGGTGGCCTGGGACATCAAGTACGACACCCCCATCGATCTGTGGCGACCGGTCACGGCGATACGCCTGGCCGACACCGACGGCAACCCGCACACCACGCCGGACCCCAACTGGTTGCCGCTCAATCCCTTCACGCCGCCGTTCCCGTCGTACACCTCGGGTCACGCCACGTTCTCCGCGGCCTGGGCGACCACCATCGCCGGGTTCTTCGGCACGGACAACGTCACGTTCACGATCGACTCCGAGGACCCGTTCTACAACGCCCTGCCCGTGCACGGCCCGCGCACGTACCAGAGTTTCGCCGCCGCGGCGTGGGAAAACGCCGAGAGCCGGCTCTACCTGGGCGTTCACTACCGGTTCGACGCCGTGGACGGGAACAAGTCGGGGACAGAGTTGGGGCAGTGGGTGGTCTCGCACATGCTGCTTGGGTCCTGCGTGGCGGACTTCAACCACGACGGGCACGTGACGATGGAGGACTTCATCGCGTTCCTGAACGCGTTCTTCGCCGGCGATCCGAGCGCCGATATTAACGGCGACGGGCGCGTGGACCCGGCGGACCTCCGCGAATTCATCACCAGGTACTTCGCCGGCTGCTGATCCCAAGGCGACCGGGCCCGACAATCGAGCGACAGGCCGTCCGCGAGTGCAGGCGGCCTGTTTTCTTGCGCGTCGCCGCACCCGGCTCACCCGGTCACGGCGTCGCCGCCGGCGCCTGGACGAATATGGTGTTCGGCCCGGCGGTGATGGCGATGCCGCCGTCGATGAGGCGCAGGCCCGAGGGCGGCGCACCCAGCACGATCGGGTCGCTGGCCAGCAGCCGGGCGCTGACCGTGTCCAGCGTGTGGACGGTGTAGATCATCAGCCCATCGGGGCGACGGCCGCCGGCGATGGTCTCGATCGTGACCAACTGGCCCTGGGCGGGTTGCGGCGGCAGCAGGCCGTCGAAACTGCCGACCGCGTCCACGCCCAGCAGCGCGCCGTCGGGGCCGTAGAGCAGGACCCCCTGACACGTGCCGATCGCCAGCGTGGTCGGCGAGACGCGGAACGCGTCGATCGGCTTGATGCCGTCCATGTGCCCGCGCGGGGCGTCCAGCGCCTCGGCGCTAAGCATCCCGGACGAGATGGACCCGAGCCAGGCGCCGCGGTCGGCGTCCAGCAGCAGCATCCGGTCGCCGAAGATCCAGGCGTCACGGGTCTGGTGGACGCGCCAGTCGGCGATCACCCAGTCACTGGACGCCTGGGCGAGGTTGACGCACACCACGGCGTCGTCTTGGCCCGTCAGCAGCAGCCCGCCGCTGGTCAGGCGCACCCAGCGCACCACCCCGTACGGCTCGATCGGCTGGTTGATGCGCTGGCGAAGCGCGCCCGTCCGGGCGTCCATGACCAAGGCCTCGGTGCGCAGCGCCACGCCGCCGGCCCCGCGGGTGGTGGGGGCCCCGCCCCTGGTCGAGGGTACTGGCGGAGCGCCACCCGGCGCGGGCATCCCGACGGCGATCGGCCCTGTCACCTTCTGCTCGCCGGCGATGACGAGCGTGTCGGCCAGCAGGTCGAGGTCCTCAACACGGTCCATGGGGACGCGCGCCGCCCACAGGACGGTGCCGGTCTGGGCGTCGAACCCCGCGGCACGCCCGGTCCGGTCGGCCAGCACGATCGTGTGGTCGTCCATGGTGATGACCAGGTCGCTCTGGAGGGTCATGGCTTCGGCCTGCGCCCGCATGCGTTCCTGCCGGGAGTTAGGCTTGGCGGGCGCCGGCTCGGGGTCCGGGGGGAAGAGGGTGGGCCAGGGGGCGGTCCGCCAACGCGGCTTGGATGCGTCCACGGTGGCCCTCTCCAGGACGACGGCGCCGTTGGGCGGAGAGAAGAAAAGCAGGGCGCCGCTGGGGTCGGTGCGGACCAGGCTCACCACGTCGCCATCAGTCGGTCGGGACCAGACCTTGGCCAGTTCGCCCGTCGAGCCCGCCGGGCGGGCCCACAGGGCCACCTCGGTGTCGCCCTGGAGGACTAGGCATTGATCCGTCTTGCCCCCCGCGGCCCGATCGAGGATCTTGGGGGCCAGCAGGGTCCAGCCCGTCAGAGCCTGGACGCCTTGGGCCTGCATGGGGCCGACGAGGGGCCAGCGCTGCGACTCGGTCAGTTCCGCCGCGACCGCGCCGGCGTCCATGGGCGAACCGTCAACCGACAGCACCAGTTGCGGGAAGCGGCCGCGTACCGCCGCGAGCAGGTCCGCGGCCTCGGCGCGCAGCCCCTGGTTCTGGAGTTCGACGATCAGGCGGCCCGCCAGCGGACCCAGCAACGCCGCGTCGGGGCTGGTCAGGCGGAACGCGGCGTCCACCGCCTGGCGCATGGAGGCCAGGGCCAGCAGCGTGTGCCCCTTGGCGCGGGCCTGGTCGGACAGGCGTGCCCACAGCGTCGGCGTCGTGGAAGCCAGGGGGTACCGGGCGGCCAGGGCGCGGACCTGCTCCGGCGTGGCGTCGGCCGCCAGCGCCTTGGCCTCGGCCTGGGCCCGGGCCTGCACCGCCGCGTACACGGTCGGGCCGTGTTCGTGGACGAGGTGTTCGATCCGGTGCGCGGCCTCGGCCTGGGCTCGCACGCTGCGCTGCGAGTTCGACCACGCGGCCGCGGCAAGGGCCGGGTCGTCGAGGATGCGCTGGTAGGTGTTGACGGCGTCGGCGTGCTGCGCCTGCCCCTCGCGCAAGCGACCAAGCGCCAGGATCTGGGCCGCGTGTTCATCCGGCGCCGTGGCGGCGCGCCCCATGCGCTCGACCAGCGACGCCACGAGCGCGGCGTCGGCGATGCGGGGCGTCGAGCGGGCCGGCGTGGTGCTGGCAGGCGCCTGGCCGGCGGGCGCGCCGGCGGACTCCTGGCTGGCGGTCACCATCGTCAGCAGGGCGCTGAACAGGCGCGTGCGGGTCGCGGGCGCGCTGGAGTGGGCGGGCGCGCCGTCGAGTGCCTTGAGCGCCGCGTCCACCGCCCCGATGATCCGCTGCGGCTTGTCC
>JBGPGM010000418.1:0-3033 GCA_041483855.1 Phycisphaerae bacterium
CGACGCGATTGTCCCCTTGGCCAGCGGCATCCCGCAGATGGACCGGGCCGAGGCGGGCGCGCTGGCCGCCGTATTCGGCCCGCGCCTGGCCGACATCGAGTTGATCACCGCCTGCCCCAACATCGGCAACTGCACCGCCGGGGCGGGCGGCCTTCAGGTCGCCTTGGCGGCCCGCGCCCTCCGCGACCAGCGCCTCCCCGCCCGCATCCATGCCGGTTCGCCGCGAACTGGCCTGCGCGCCGGCCCGGTCCCCACCCGCGCGGCCCGCCTGGACCACGTCCTGGTCTGCACCGGCGCCCTGGGCGGCCAGAACGCATCGCTCGTGCTCAAACGCCACCCCGACGCCGCGTCCTGACCGGCCGGATACCGTTCATCACCTACCCCATCACCCCGCCCACCCAACAGGCCCTATTCGAGAGGAGCGCCCGTGTACGACGAACGCAACCGCCCCGGCGAACGTCCATCCAGCCGGAGCAACGACCGCGGCGGCGGGGGCGAACGGGAGCGCCGCGGCACGCCCCTGGCGGATCTGGACCCCGCCCTGACCGAGGTCAGCCGCAAGCTCATCGGCTGCGCCATCGAGGTGCACAAGGCCCTGGGCCCGGGCTTCGACAAGTCCTGCTACGTCAACGCGCTGCGCAACGAGCTCGACGGTGCGGGCATCGCCTACGTCGCCGCCCACCCCGTGCCTGTCGTGTACCACGCCAAGCAGGTCGGCACGCGCCCGGCCGACCTGGTCATCGACCAGCGGTTCATCGTCGAGGTCATGACCCAGCGCACCGAGATCGGCGGCTTTGAGCGGGCGGCGCTGCGGGCCCTGCTGCGCGCGGCCGACCTGGAGCTGGGCCTGATCATCAACTTCTCCGAGCGCCGGCTCAAGGACGGCCTGGTGCGCGTGCTCAACCCGGACAAGCTCAACGCCATGAAGGGCTCGGCGGGGGCCGCCGGCGGCGTCGGCGCAAGGGGCGAACACGACGATTACGACCACGGCGACGCGCCCCACGACACGGGCGGCTTCGACCCCGACTCCGCAGGGAACCGCTGATGCCCGCCCCGCGCGCCGCCGCCCAACCTCGCGTTGTCATCACCGGCACGGGCTGGGTCACGCCCCTGGGGCACAACGTCGACGCGGTGTGGCAACGGCTGCTGGCCGGGCATACCGGCGTCGGCCCGGTGACCCGCTTCGATGCGCGCCAGTTCCGCACCAACTTCGCCGCCGAGGTCAAGGACTTCCGCCTCGCCGACTTCCTCGACTCCGCCGACCGGCACGCCGACGCGGGGCTGAACACGCAGTTCGCCCTCGCGGCCGCGGCCCAGGCGTGGCGCCAGGCAGGGCTGGACCGCTTCGACCGCCTCAGCCGCCGGCGCATGGGCATCTATCTTGGCGCGGGCGAGGGTTCGCTGGACACCGAGAACTTCTTCGCCGCCAACGTCGCCGGCTGGGACCAGGGCGCGCGCAAGGTGGACGCCGTCAAGTGGGCCCTCGCGGCGTATGAAGTCATGACCGCCGCGCGAGAGATCGAGCAGGAGCCCAACATGGCCCTGGCCCACGTCGCCGACGCCTTCGGCTGCCGCGGACCGGCCAGCAACTGCATGACGGCGTGCGCGGCCAGCACGCAGGCGATCGGGGAGGCGTTCGAGATCCTGCGCCACGGGCACGCGGACGTGATGTTCGCCGGCGGGGCGCACACGATGATCCACCCGCTGGGGATGACCGGGTTCATCCGCCTGACCGCCATGTCGCGTCGCACCGAGACGCCGACCACCGCCGCACGCCCCTTCGACCGCACGCGCGACGGGTTCGTCATGGGCGAGGGGGCGGGGATGCTGGTCCTGGAGACGCTCGAGCACGCCCGCGCCCGCGGGGCCGCGCCGCTGGCCGAGATCGGCGGCTACGGGTCGTCGGCCGACGCCTTCCGCATCACGGATATCCAGCCGCAGGGCAAGGGGGCCCAGGCCGCCATGCTCCAGTCCATGCGCGACGCCGGGATCAACCCGCGCGAGCCCGACGCCCGTGGGCGCGCGCCCGTGCAGTACATCTCCGCCCACGGCACGGGGACGAAGGAGAACGACTCGATCGAGACCGCGGCGGTCAAGGCCGTCTTCGGCCCGCTGGCCCCGCGCGTCCCCTTCTCGTCCGTCAAGTCGATGCTCGGCCACCTGATCCAGGCGGCCGGGGCGGTGGAACTGATCACCTGCGTGCAGGCGATCCGCACCGGCTTCGTGCCGCCCACGATGAACCTGCACGAGCCGGACCCGAACTGCGACCTGGACCACGTGCCCAACGCGGCCCGCGACATGCGCCCGCTGGGGGGCGTGGACGTGTGCCTGAGCAACTCGTTCGGCTTCGGCGGTCAGAACGACACACTGGTCGTGCGGAGGCTCGTGGAGTAGCGGGGCACAAGTCGAGGGCGGTCACACGCGGAAGCCGACGATTGAGCGGTGCCGGGCCGCAATGGCGCTGGGCGGGATCAGCCGCATGACCGTGTCGCGCACGGCGCACAGCAGCGGACTGGACCACTGCGCGGCCCGCCCCAGCCGCCACGAGAAGTTCGTGATCATCGCCGTTCGCGCCATTCGCTCGCGCTCGTAGGCCCGCAGGGCCGGCTCGATGCCGCCCACGTCCGTAGCGCCCGCCAGCCGACGGGCCAGCACCACGCCGTCCTCGATGGCCATGCAGCCGCCCTGGCCCAGGTTCGGCGTCATCGGGTGCGCGGCATCGCCGACGAGGGTGATCCGTCCGCGCCCCCAGACGGACGACGGCGGCCGGTCGCAGATGTCGTTGCGCAGGATGGCCGCGGCGTCCGTTGCCTCGATGACGCGCGGGATCGGGCTCATCCATCCGGCGAAGAGTCGCATCACGGCGGCTTTCTCGTCCGATTCGTGCCCGCCGGGCGGGGCATTGAGGGTCGCGTACCAGTAGACCTGCCCCCCGCCGACCCGCGTGAGGCCGAACCGCTGAGCGGGCCCCCAGACCTCGCGCATGAGCCCCGCGGGGAACTCGCTCTCGGTGAAGGGGATGGCGGCGCGCCA
>JBGPGM010000419.1:0-3032 GCA_041483855.1 Phycisphaerae bacterium
CTGGAGCACCTGGTGGGCGCCGGCGCGGTGGCCAGCTACGCGGACGCGGCCCGGCTCGGGCACGTGACGCGGGCGCGGGTGAGCCAGATCGTGGGCCTGCTCAACCTGGCCCCGGACATCCAAGAAGAGGTCCTGTTCCTGCCCGCCACGACCCGGGGCCGGGACCCGATCTCGGAGCGCCACCTGCGGCCGATCGCGGCCGTGAGCGACTGGACGCGGCAGCGGCGGTTGTGGGCCACCCTCCGGGCGCGGGGCGTGACGTGAACCGAGGAGTGGGCGACCCGGAGTTCAGCGCGGCGGCGGCGCTGATGGCCTACAGGCTGGGGCCGCAGTGGCAGCAGCAGCGCCGGGCCGAATCCCAGGACCCGCCGCCATCACCGCCGCAACCGCCGCGGGCCCAGGCCGGTCAGGAGCCAGGTGCCGGAGATGCCGTAGGCCAGGCACAGGGCGGTGATGAACTCGACGTTGGGCTTGGAGATGCCCCGAACCTGCCGGCGCACCGTCTCGTCGTGGACACCGGTCGCCCGGCAGAGCTCGTCGAAGGTCCGGCCGGCGCAGACGCTGCGGATGCGCGACCGGATGCCATAGGAGGGCGGAACCCGCCAGGGCTGGCGCGGCCGCGAGGCCCGCCGCCGGGGCGTGGCGCGTGCCCGGGGCTTCGTGCCGGTCCGTTGCCTGCGTCCTACCCGAGTCGCCTTGGCCATGAAGCCCTCCGTCGATCGGTCGCGCCGGCCACCCCCCGCGCCGGCACGTGGGCGACCACGATACCGGAGGAGGGCGGGGGCCGCTGCGGCGACCCGCCGGGCCGGGGCGTCGTGCTCCACAGTCTTGGGCGGACACTCGCCCCGGGGTCGAGTCCCCGGGCCCGCCGTCACCGCCGTAAGCCACTCTCGCCAAGCCCGCACAGCAGCCAGTCGGCGGAGATGCTGTACGCCAGGCACAGGGCGATGACGAACTCGACGCGGGGATTGAAGAGCCCCCGAACCTGACGGCGCACCGTCTCGGGGTCCATCCCGGTGGCCTTGCCGATCTCCGAGAAGGTCCGGCCCGCGCAGACGCCGCGGATGCGCCACAGGACACCGCGCAGCAGCGCGGCCCTCCCCGGCGGCGACCTCCTGCGGCCCCGGGCCCCGCCGGGCGGCCGTGCTCCCCGCCCGTGCTCCGCGCCGGTCGCCTTGGCCATGACGCCCTCCGTCGGTGGGTGGTGCCGGTGCGCCCGCCGCGCCAGCCCACGGCCGCGTAATGGCCATCACCTTACCGGATGGAGGGCATGGCGGTGCCGCGCCCCGCCCGTCCTTGCTTGGCGGGCCCGCCAGGGGGTCGCTGAAGGTTACGCCTTTCACCGGGAACGTAGCCGCCGCCGGGGTGATCCGAAGCGAACCGGACCAAGGCCGCCGGAATCTACGGGCAGCCGGCGAAGAAGGCGGCGAGGAAGTCGAAGAAGTCCTGACTGTTTGTGGCTCCGTCGTGGTTAAAGTCCGCGTTGCCCGCGAAGAACGCGCTGAGGAAGTCGAAGAAATCCTGCGAGTTCACCGCCCCATCGCAGTTGAAGTCGGCAGGGCAGATCACGTAGCACGGCGTCATGAGGAAGCCGCGGCGGTGCCCGTTCCGGTCGCCGAAGCCCACGATCTGTCCCGCGTTGTTGATGCCCCGGGGTACGAGACTCGTCCAGCCCGATCCCGCCGGGAGCAACGACAGCAGGTCATACGTCGCGCCGCGGTGGTACACAGAGCCCGTACTCCAAGCCCAAACCACGTCGCCCGCGTTGTTGATGCCGACCGAGAGCCAGTCGCCGGGGTAGCCGCCCGGGATAGCCTGCGCCACACCGTTCCGCCAAACCACGACCCGCGCGACGTCGATGACGCCCGCGATGTCGCCGGTGTCATTAATCGAGCGGGCACCCGAGAATGAGCCCGGCACGTCGGGGGGACCGAGGATTTGGATGCCGCTTGGAGGGTCCCAGGCCGCCGCAATGTACCGTAGACCCTGCGGCGTGTAGTGCGCCACGCAGCCAACGACACGTCCGACCGTGTTGATGTCGGTAGAGTTGAAGCCTGGGAGCGCGAAGAATCCCATGCTGCCGTCGCCAAACTGGTACGGCGGTGGCCGACTGACGATTTGCGGCGGAGGGTCGCTTGGGGGAGGTGGGAAGGGGCCCGGGAAGGGAATCGTCGCGAGAGCGGCTCGATACCCGCACTCCAGTACCACTCCGGCGCCCGCGCTGACGCCGGCGACCCCGATGCCGTTGGGGAACTGAGGAGGATTGCCGTCAAGCACAAAAATCGGGAACGCCGATGGGCTTGCTGCATGCCAATACGCCGCGTTCTGGCACGAGGCGTTGGCAGCGATACCGCCAATCAGGCCGTCGTTGTTGATGCAGAGAGCCTGCTGTGATAGGGGAAGTACGAAGAACTCCCAGTCGCCAAAGGACCCGCGGGCCCAAACGAATCCGGTGTGGACCGGCTGCGGCGCATTGTTGTAGAAGGTGCCGACTACCGCCCCGTCGTCGTTCACGGCGTAGGCCTCAGTACTCGACCCGTCCGGCGCCGCGAACTCGAGGATGGTCGTCTGGCCGGGGCAGGTTGCCGAGGCGAACAGCGTCGCGACAATCGGGAGAATGGCTCTTCCAGTCATCAGCTGACTCCGAACCCCAAGCATGGCAACACCCATCAGGCCCTTCAATGGCGTGTAGCACGAAGCGACGCTCCCTCGTGTCACAGGCCGCTGCTCTGAGCGGTCGGTGTTCCGGGGCGTGGCGATCCTCGACGGACACCACCAATCGTGCAAAGCCACGTTCGCCCGTTCCATCCCCCGCGTCGGTGGCACGGCGTAAGACATGGCTCGCTCGTTCCCACCCATCGTTCTGTTCGCCGTGGTCATGGGGTTCTCCTTCGAGGTAATGGCTTGGTCTTCCGGGATCGTGCGCTCGCTCGTCCCGGCCATGCCGTTTGTATGCGCGGTCATGGCTTGATCGCGCGAACTCAACCGCATCCCGCGAAGAACGCCGTCAGGAAGTCGAAGAAGTCCTGCGA
>JBGPGM010000420.1:0-3029 GCA_041483855.1 Phycisphaerae bacterium
ACCCCTGCTCGGCCGGGATGTGCCACAGCGGCAGTTCCAGGCCCGAACGGCCGGGCCGGTCGGACAGTGCGGCGATGCGGGCGTGCGGGTGGGCAGCCGCGGCGGCGTTGTAGGCGCGCACGCACGCGCCCGGGTCGGCGCGCAGGCGGGCCAGGAGGTCGGCGAAGAGGTCGGTGCGGGCCAGGTCGGTGGCGACGACGGTGGCGGCCCGCGGGATCAGCGGGGCCATGAGGTCGGCCAGGGCGCCGGCGAGTTGACGCGCGGCGGAGGGTGCGCCCGCGTGCGCATCCAGCGTCTCGTGAATCTGGGTGAGGCCCGTCGCGATGGAGCGCACCGCAAAGGCCGCGGGCGCGACATCGGGGATCGGCGTCGGATGGAAGGCCGGCGCGTTGCAGGCGGGAGGGCGTTCGCGCTCGTCGCCACGGGGCGCGATCCCCGGCGCCGCGGCCCAGGTGCGGGCCTCGAAGCGCCCCGGCGCGGTGCGCACGGGGAACCGGATCGACGTGTGGTCGTTGGTATCGTGGTCCACGATGAGCCAGGCGGGGGCGGCGCCGAAGGCGTGGGACGCGGCGTCGGCGGCGAGGTACTTGGCCAGGATGCCGGGGTGCCAGATGGCGGCCTGGTGGCCGGTCAGGACGATCGGCCGGTCGGTGGGCAGGCCGAGTTGTTGGCGGAACCGGGCCGCGCGTTCAGAGGAGGCCGCGCCATTCCGGGCGAGCGAGCCGGCCCAGGCGCGCGGAGCGGGATGGATGGTCGGCGCCGGCGGCGCCCCAGCCTCATCGGGCCCGACGGTCATGAGCCGCCGCACCGACATCCGGCGTCAACATCGCGAAGGGCGGAGGCGGGCAGGCGGTCGGCGCAGCGTTCCAGTTCGCAGTGCAGCACCTGCCGGTAGTGGGCCAGGCGGATGTCGGGGTCGTTGAGCGGCCCGCCGAAGGTTCGGTTCAGGTCGTTGTAGATCAGGCGGACCGGGATCTCGCGGATGCGGAGTTTGGCCGCCACCGCCTGCACCCAGAACTGCATGGGGAAGGCGTAGCCGTCCTCGGTGAGGGATAGTTGCTCCAGTGCGGCGACTCGGTAGGCCTTGAACCCGCAGAAGGAATCGGTCAGGTGGAGGCCCAGGCGGGCGTTTATCTCGCGGGTGATGGTGGCGTTGATGGCGCGCCGGTCGGGCGGTGGGCTGTCGGGCGTGTCGGAGGGCGTCAGGTAGCGGGAGCCGCTGATGACATCGTGCGTGCCGCGTGCCGCGGCGGCGAGGAACTCGGGGATGGACGCGGGCTCGTGCTGCTCGTCGCAGTCCATGGTGATGACCCACTCGAAGTTGCCCAGGCAGGCCCAGGAGAAGGCGTCGCGCAGCGAGCGCCCGTAGCCGCGGTTGACGCCGTGCCGGATGGCGTCGACCTGGAAGCGAGGCAAGAGCGCGGGGGTGCGGTCGGTGGAGCCGTCGTCGATGACGAGCACGTCGTCGGCATACTCGAGGACGTGGGCGATGACGCGCGGGACGTACTTCTCTTCGTTGTAGACCGGGATGGCGACGAGCGTCTTCATGGGCACCGCGCTCCGATGGGCAGGGACACGAAAACGGCTGCTGCGGCGTGGCGTTGAAGGGTCGAGCAGACTCTAGCCGTGACTCGGCGAAGGGGCGCACCCGTTGGATACCGCACGCCGAGGTCCGGTGACGGCGTTTGATCGGGTCGCGGGCGTGCCTCGCCGGGGCCGATCAGCCGGGAGGCTTGGCCGTGGGCGTGGTCGGCGGAGGCTGCTGGCGCGCCGGCGGCTTGAACGCGGCCAGGCCGAAGGGGGTGGGAGGGGACTCC
The DNA here is from genome assembly GCA_041483855.1 of Phycisphaerae bacterium. Taxonomy (GTDB): domain Bacteria; phylum Planctomycetota; class Phycisphaerae; order Phycisphaerales; family UBA1924; genus JBGPGM01. The sequence goes on from JBGPGM010000420.1 coordinate 1,818, forward strand.
TCGTCGCCGAGCTGGTTCAGCGACTCCTGTTCGAGTTGCTTGACCAGTTCCGGCGTGAGGGTGTGCAGGGCACGGATCTCGTGCAGGGGGAGCGTGAAGACCTCGCCACCGGGAGTGCGGACGCGGAACACGGTGCACTCCACGGCCACGGACGCCTCACGCTCGGCGGGTGTACCGATCAGTGCGCAGGCGAACATGGGGAAGACCTCGCCGATGGGGATGCGCTCGCCGCCCTGGGTGAGAATCGCCATTCTGCCGTCGAAGAGTTCGGGGCGGGCCTGGCCCATGGCGGACAGGCCGGTGAGCATCTCGCGCACGACGTTGTGCCAGAACATCTGGCGGGCCAGCATGACCTGGTCCAGGTTGGATGGGGCGGGCGCCTCGGTGGGCGCGAGACCGGCCAGCGGAGTTGATACGGTTGCCATGGAGAGATTGTCGCCGATACACGGGGCCGACGCCAGGGTGTGCCGAGTGGTTCGGGCGGACAGGACCGGCGCGGTCAGCGTTCCAGGTAGCGGCGAGCATCGGATCGGAGGCTGTCGATCCGGTTGCGGCGCGACTGGAAAGCGGTGCGCCACTGCGTTTCGCGGACGCGGGCCGTGGGCGCGACGGCGGTGTGGTCGGGGGGTCTGCTGCGCAGGATCTCGGGGTATTCGCTCACCAGCGACTCGACGCCTTCGAGTTGCTTGATTGCTTCGTCGAGTGTTGGCGCGGCGGCTTGCGCGGCCGCGCGGCGCTTGGCGGGGGCTTCGGGCCCGGTCATCGCGCGGGCGTTGGCCAGCGAGGCCTTGACGCCGTCGAGGGCGGTGTCGATGCGGGCCAGGTCGGCGTGCAAGCGCTGGAGGGCCGGGAGCAGGCCGCTGGCCAGGTCGTGGGTGGTGAGCGGGGCGGGCTTGAGATGGGCGGCCACGGTGAGGTCGCGGATGGTCCGCGCGGGAGTTTGGATGAGCCCGAGGGCCGCGGCGACCTCGGAGTCGATGCGGACGGAGGCAGCGGCGGCGCCGACGGGGCGCTGGATGATGGCGTGGACAGCGCCGGCGGCAGCGGGGCCGGGGTCGTTGGTAGAGAGGGTGGCGGACGCGCCGGCGGAGCGGTCGATAACGGCCCAGAGGGGTTCGGCCGGGGCGAGCAGGGCATCGGCCAGTCGCGTGTCGGCGTGCCGGTCCTTGAGGCTCACCCAGAGGGCGCCCTGGAGTTCACGCGCGATGCGCT
>JBGPGM010000421.1:0-3028 GCA_041483855.1 Phycisphaerae bacterium
ATGTCGGCGAGCAGGGTGTGGGTGAAGTCTTCCTTCTCGGCCCATGCCTTCTGCACGGCGAAAGAGTCGCAGGAAATGCCGACGACCCGGGCACCCATGGCGGACCAGGTGGTCATCTCGGCGGTGATGCACTTCATCTCGCTGCCGCAGACGCCGGTGAACGAGAGGGGGTAGAAGCAGAGGGCGACGTCGCCGGTTTTGAGGGCGTCGGCGAGCCGCCAGTCGGCGCGGTTCTGGTCCTTGAGGGTGAAGTCCGGGGCGGTCTCGCCCACGCCGATCGGCTTCGGACGGGGCTTGAGGTTTTCGTTGGGCATGGGGTCGGTCTCCTTGGGTGGCGACTGACGACGCCCGCTGGCGAGCGGGGTCGATGCGAACGATACGCCCCAGCCACCGACGCCGGCACGGGGCATGGCCCCACGCGCGATCGCGAGCCCAAGGCCCCCACCCCCCCCCCACTGGCCCCGGGTGCTACACTCGCGCCGCCGGCCCCGATATGCTCCGGCCGGACGGATCGTCGTCGCGCAGGAGGCTCCATGACGACCCTGGACAACAGGCTCAGCGACCGCTACATGGAGGTGAGGCAACGGATCGCCCAGGCCGCCAAGCGGATCGGACGCACCCCCGGCCAGATCGCCCTCGTCGCCGTCACCAAGTACGCCGAGCCCGACCAGATCCGCGACCTCATCCAACTCGGCCACCAGGATTTCGGCGAGAACCGCGTCCAGCAACTTCTCCAGCGCGCCGCCATCATCGACGAGTGGCTCAGCCGCCAACGCACCCTCCCCGGCGTCAAGCGCTCCGCCGGGCGGGCCGCCGACGAGGGCGCCGTCTGGCCCGACGGCCCCGGGAGGCGCACCGCCGGCGGCAGGGGAGCCGGCGCGCCCGCGCCCGGCGTCCGCTGGCACATGATCGGCCACCTCCAGCGCAACAAGGTCCGCAAGGTCCTCGAGGCCTGCCGCCTGGTCCACGCCGTGGACTCCCTGCGCCTGGCCGAGGAGATCCAGTCCGTCGCCGCACGGCGCGACAAGCCCACCGAGGTCCTCCTCCAGGTCAACACCTCGGGCGAGCGGACCAAGTCCGGCTGCGCCGTCGCGGCCGCGCCGCACCTGGCCGAGCAGATCGACACGATGGTGCAGGTGCGCCTGCGCGGGGTCATGACGATGGCCCCGCTCTCGCCCCATGCCGAGGATTCGCGCCGAACGTTCTCCCGCTGCCGCGAACTGTTCGAAGAGATCCGCGACGCGGGCGTGGCCGTCGGCCACTTCAACATCCTGTCGATGGGCATGTCCAACGACTTCGAGGTCGCTATCGAGGAGGGCTCGAACATGGTGCGCGTCGGCACGGCCCTCTTCGGCGAGCCGAAGGTGATCGAGGAGGAGGAGGACGAGCACTGAGCCCCTTCGGGCGCCGCCGGCCTGAGCACCGCGTCACGGGCAGCCGTCGAAGAAGCACGTCAGGAAATCGAAGAAATCCTGGCTGTTCGTCTCGCCGGACATGTTGAAGTCCGCGCTGCCGTTGAAGAAATCCGTCAGGAAGTCGAAGAAGTCCTGGGAGTCCAGCGCGCCGGAGTGGTTCCAATCGCACGGGCACGGCGCACCGACCACGTTGCCGGTCAGCGTCACGACCAGCATCGGCTGGTCCGGGTCGTTCGACGTGATCGTCAGCGTGCCGGTCACCGGCCCGGGCGTCGCGGTGGACATGTTCAACGTGTGCGTGTTGACGCCGCCCCCGGCGTGGTCGGTGAACACACCGGGGGGGGCCGTGAAGCCCGACGACGCCGCGAGCGCGTAGGACAGCACTTCGATGCCGGCGTCGGTTCCGTCGCGGCTGAAGCGCGCCAGGTCCGCGGCGTTGAACACCTGGATCGTCGCGGTCGCCACCGATCCCACCGGCACCGTCCCGAAATCCACCGCCGCGGGAGCCCCGACCTTTGCCGGCACCCGCAGGTCCAGGTACACGGGCAGGTGGCCGTTACCCTCGACGGTGGCGATGAGCGACGCCGCGATGCTCGGCCCGACCATCGTGTTGGTCGTCGTGGCGATGGGGTTCTGGAAGGTGGTCCCGTCGTTGCCCCAGCAACGGTAGGAGTGGTTCAGGTCATTCCAGGTGGTGGTGGAGTAGGGGATCGTCGTGCTGCCGATGTAGTCCAGGCCGCCGCCGTCGCGCAGCGTGGCGCTGACGAGGACCTGGTCGTGCCGGTCGTCCATCTGCGTGGACGGCTCCTGCGTGTGGACGATGTGGAAGGCGCCGTTGTTGTTCCAGGACCCCGGCGTGAGGATGGGGTCGAAGAACTGGCCCAGCGTTGTCGGCGCGGACCCGATGAGGACCTGGTACGCGGCCTGGTTGGACGACTGGATATTCGTGTCGGCGCAGAAGAGGAAGTTCGATCCTGCCGGCAGCGCCTCCGCGTCGTTGCGGATCCGCATCGCCTCGGGCGTGCGCCGGTCCTGGTCCGCCTGCGTGCTGCCCGCCTTCATGTGCGAACCGTAGAGGTACATCTGCGCGCCGTTACTGGCGTAGCCGTACAACCGGACCAGCCAGCGCTGCGTGTCGCGCGGCGGCTGGTTGGGCCCTGACCCGGTGTTCTGCGTTAGCGCGGTCGTCGATACCAGCACGATCTTGCTCGCGCGAAAGAAGAGCGCGTTGCCCGTGTCGCCGTTGTTGAGCATGTACGTCGCGGCCGCCCAATCGTGCGGGCTGCCGGCGGCCCCGTTGAGTATGGCCAGGAAGCTATTCACGCTCTGCTGGCCCTGCGGCTGGGTGCCCCCGGGCGGGTACCCGCCCTGCTCGATTTCCTCGGCCACTATCACGTCCGGCGCCATCGACCGCCCGTTGTAGACGCCATAGATCGAGTTGGAGAAATCCGCCACCCGTCCGCTGGAGTAGTTCGTGACGTTCCACTGCGCGACGCGCACCTGCGCCAGCGCCGACGCCGAGATAGACGCCGCGATGGCCATTCCGACGAGAGCCGCACACGCCTTCATCTTGCGCACCCCTGGGTGGCCCGCCCGGTGCCGCGGATCGCCCC
>JBGPGM010000422.1:0-3021 GCA_041483855.1 Phycisphaerae bacterium
CGAACGCCGAGTAGAACTCGCGGGTCGGTTCGCTGTTGAGAAGGGACGCGACGAACTCCGCTTCCGCCTGCGTCCGGCAGGGCACTGAGTAGCAGGTGTCGTCGAGCACAACGGGCTTTCCCTCGTGCGGGCCGATGACCTTGAATTCAATCTTCTTGTACAGCCCCGCGATGCCGACCTTCCACGGCGCGAATGAATACTCGCCGACGCCGAACATCGAGAAACGCGGTCGATTCTTGTAGATCACGCTGGCGCGGCGATCCATCCGCTCGGCGTTCGCCTGCAGATACGCCCACGTCCGCGGCGCGACGGCGGCGATCTTGGAAGTGTCCTCGCCCACGGTCCGCTGCGTGACGAGCATCCAGCGTCGGGGCACAGGAACCTTGCCATTGCCAAGGTCCGACGCCTTGAGCATGGGGTAGAGCAGGTCCGGCTCGATATCCACGGGCACGCCGCTGCCTGTGCGCCACTGGCCGAATGAGCCGGACAGTTCGGCGACATCGGCGCAGTCGTGCTTGATCCCCGACCGCCACCGATAGACCTCTTCTCCCTCAAGATGCCGCCACCGGTCGTGCATCTCCGCGTTGGCGAGAAGCCGTCCGTCCCGAAAACCAATCCGCTCGACCGGGCACGCAGCGCCGAGCGCGGCAAAGACCGGGGCGGTCAGATCGGCGCTAGTCCCCCCGAAGTGGCACAGCAACAGGCACGCATCGACCGATGCGTTGAACGCGGCCGCCGAGTCGATCCGGTACAGCGCGGGTTCCTGCACCGGCGTTCCGGCCTGCCAGAGGTGCACCAAGAGCTTGCGGGCCACAATCGTCTTGCAGAGCATCGCCAGCACGGCATCCCGCCCGGCCAGCACGCGCGCCAGGTGAAGCAGCATGGCCTCCGAGATGTCGAAGTTGCTCTTGCCCGTGATCGCGTCCATCCCTGCGTGCCGCTGAAAGTTAGACTTCTGCGGCAGGTTGCCGCTGCCGCCCCCGGATAGTTCCGCGTTCGTGACCCACGGCGGGTTGCCAATGACCAGCACGGGTCCCGGCAGTTCACCGAGAACGCTGGCCCAGTCATGCTCGAAGAAATCGGCCCGGGTCACCGTGATGCGAGCACGGTCCGCGCGGCCCGAGAGCCGCTCGGCCAATGCTTCGGCGTACACCGGCTGCACCTCCACGCCGACCGCCCGCGCGAACTCGGGGAAACCGTCGGCAGCGGCGAACAGCATGTTCCCGACGCCGCACGAGGGTTCGACGATCGACAATGGGCGGAGTCCCGACGCCGCGACCTGGGCCACGACGGCGCGCGCCAGACCGATCGGGGTCTGAAAGTCCCCGAACTCAACCTTCCTGGCCAGCCGCGAGGTCGTCTCCATTGCCCATTACCCTATGCGCGAGATGCCATCGACCTTGCCCGCCTGCTCGATGACGCGGGCGTATTGGAGCCGCCACTGCAAGGCGTTGGAGATCGTCAGGAACCCCTGTTCGGGCCGCTTCTTCAACAGGTCCTTGGCGATCTTCGATGCCTCGATCTCGTCCACGGGGAGGTTCTTGTCGGTCATGTAGGCGATCAAGTCTTCGGCGTTGCCCTCGTTGTCGAGGATTTGCAGCAGGCCCTTGGTCATCTGGAAGTCAGCGGTTCGCTTGGCGTCCACAAGCACCACGTGGACCATGTTCAGCCGCGCGGTCTTGGCCGCCGGATCGTCGGTCATGTCGTAGACGAACACGAGCAGGGAACAACCCAGGCCGAATATCTTCTGCCGCGCCGACTTGAAGGGACACGAAGACTGCGGCTGCTTGACGCTCGTCACCTTCATGTCCACGCCGAGCGCCGGGAAGTCGATCCCCTTGGCGGCGTTCCCCTGCTCGAACTCGTAGCGGTCGGCGAGGTACTTGCGGAACTTCAACTCCAGGTACGTTCCGACCGCCTTCCCATCGGTGACGCCGAACAGGATCGGCTCTGCGTGTGCCGACTCGGTCGCGGCGAAGACCTTGGCTTCCTTGGCGAGGATCGGGATAGTCAGGGATGGTTTCGGCAACGGCGACTCCCGCCACCCGGCACCGCCGGGCGTTCCGGCGCTGCGCTATGGCTACAAGGGCAGAGTGTATCGGACCCACCGCAGGGCGAAGTACGCCGTCTTGCCCGCGTCCGCGCTGGGGAAGTCGGTCTGCAAGTTGCCGCGTGAGCTTACGGACAGGAACTTGTACGACCCGCCGCCCCACGCGCCAGGCGAATTGAGCGGCGGCGCGGGCTTGCCCGTGGGCGTGAGCGCGAGCCAGACTTCGGCCTCGATCGTCCCCGGCGGCTTGCCGCGCCGCGTGGGCGCGCGTTCATCGGTGAACCGCAGCCGGTGTGTCAGCCGCTACCCGCTCTCAACCCGCACCAGCGGGCGGCTCGTGGGGGCCGGGGATACAACGGTCTGCGTGCCCTGATCTCGCGTGGGCGCGGCGTGGGCGATAGTGTTGGCGCATGAGCGATGAGGCCGGGACAACAGGCGGATTGCGGGGCGCGGGCGCGGCGGCGGGCGCGGCGGGGGTGGTCACGCTGGCGATCGAGGCGAGCAATCCATCGGCGTCGTTGTCGTCGGCGGCGGACGCGGATGCGGCGGACGCGGATGCGGCGACGGCGTGCGCGGGGGGGACGGAAGCGGGCGTGCGATCGGGGCCGGGGGTGGCGCTGGGGAGGATGACGGCGGCTGGGGCGATGGAGGTGCTGGGAGTCGAGCCGATCCGGTCGGGTTCGCGGCACGACGATGACCTGATGCCGGCGGTGGCGCGGCTGGCCGCGCGGGTGGGGGTGCGGGCGCGGGACATCCGGCGGGTGGCGGTGTCGGTAGGGCCGGGCGGGTACACGGGGCTGCGGGTGGCGTGCGCGGCGGGGAAGATGATCGCGGAGGCGAGCGGGGGCGCGTGCGTGAGCGTGCCGACGGCGATGGTGGTGGCGGCGCGGGTGGGCGGGGCGCGGCGGGCGCGCGGGATGGCGGTGGCGCTGGCGGGCAAGGGTGAGTCGGCGCACGTGACGGTGTTCGAG
>JBGPGM010000423.1:0-3018 GCA_041483855.1 Phycisphaerae bacterium
GGTTGGCCGGGGCAGGGCCGCACTAACCGGCGTGTGGGGCGGGGACCCTCCTGGTATGGTAGGTTTGCTGCGCGGGTACCCACTGAGCAAGACCCCGACTAAGTCGGCATCGCCTCTCCCCTGCCTGGCCGTTGCCGTGGCGGCCGCGCTGGCCCTTGCGCCGGTTGGCGTCGCCCAGACCCCGCCCCTCCCCTCAGACAAGCCGCCGCCTGCCCCCCCGGCCGGAACAGCCGCCCTCCCACCCCCTTCGCATCCGCCGGTGGACATCGCGGACATCACCGGGCGCGACTTCGGCGGGCTTCGCGTCTCCGGCGCTGCCCAGCAGGGGGATATCACCTTGTCGGCGGCGCGGGCGTTTCTGTGGTCTGTGGAGTCCGACGTGAACACGCAGCGGCTGCTACTTAGCGGCGACGTGCGGGCCCAGGTGGGGGTGTACCAGTTCTCGGCCGCACAGGCGGTGGTGTGGCTGGAGCGGCTGGGGCCGTCGGCGGCGGACCCGGACCGCTCGATCACGCAGGTGGCGATCTACTTCGACCGGGTAAGCGACCCAGGGGCCCAGGCGGGGTACGCCCAGGCGGGTGACCGGCTGCTGGTCACGGGGATCCTGGAGGGGACGGTGTCGCTGCGCCCGGATTCGGTCACGCGGGCGAGGCCGACGGGGGATCCGTTCGTGCGCGAGGCCGAGCAGCGGCTGGCCCGGTTCCTGCGGTCCCTTGCGCCAGGGGGCGAGCAGGCGATGCCGGGACCGGCGGTGCGCCCGGAGGAGGGGCTGCCGAGCGTCGGACCGACACCACAAGGGGCGCAGGCGCCGATCAAGCCGGGGCTGGGGCAGCCGTACGAGCCGGATTCACCGTTGGCGGGCGGGCAGCCGGCGCCGGCGCCGTCCGAACTTCCGCCGGCGGAGCGCCTCCCGCCCATTTTCGCCGAGACGGGCATCATTACCTTTGCGTCGGGGACGCACGCGGGAGGGGGCGCGGCGGAGCCGATCAAGTTGATCTCTGGCCCCGAGGACAACACGCTGCTGATCAGCGGCGGCGTGATGGTGCAGTACTCGGACACTCGATCCGGGCGGACGCTGCAGATCTCGGCGGAGCGTGCGGTGGCGTTTCTGTCCCCCGGGCCGCTGGTGGACCTCTTCCGGGCCAAGGCGACCGACGTGCGGGGGATCTACCTGGAGGGGGACGTGGTGGCGACAGACGGGCGGTACACGCTGCGCGGCCAGCGGGTGTACTACGGCGTCAAGATGAACCAGGCAATCGCCCTGGACGCGGTCTTCTGGACGTACGACGAGAAGATGGGCATGCCGCTATACCTGCGCGGCAAGACGATCCGGCAGGCGGCGTCCAACCAGTTCGCGGCGACGAACGCGAAGCTGGCGATGACGTCGTTCTTCGAGCCGCACCTGGCGATCGGGGCGACGAGCCTGACGATCACGCGGATCGAACGGCCCAGCGAGGCGGCGCAGACGATCGTCGACGCGCGCAACCTGACGGTGCGGATGGCGGGCGTGCCGTTCTTCTACTTCCCGCGCTTCAAGGGCAACATCGAGAACATCCCGATCCGCGGCGTGCGTGTGGAGAACTCGTCGGCGACGGGGACGGCGATCAAGACGACGTGGGACCTGCTGGGGCTGCTCGGGATCCAGGCTCCGGAGGGGTTCGGCGCGGACTTGCTGGTGGATGGGTACCTGGACCGGGGCGTGGCGCTGGGAACAGACTTGGGCTGGAGGACTGGCTCGGCCAGGGGCGACCTGCTCGCGTACACGATCCTGAACGACACGGGGCGGGACCAGTTCCCGTCGGGGGCGCGGATCGAGCGCGACGGCCAGACCCGAGGCATGGTGCTGGGCGAGCACCGCTGGTCGATCGACCAGAACTGGACGGTATTCGTCGAGGCATCGTACGTGTCGGACGAGGCGTTCGTGGAAGCGTTCTTCCGGCCGCTGGCGCAGGCGGGGCGCGAGTTCTCGACCGGGGCGTACCTGCGACGGCTGGAGGACAACACGGCGTTCGGCCTGCAACTCAAGGGCTCGGTCAACGACTTCACGCCCAACGAGTACCTGCTCCAGAGCCAGGGGTACGAGGTGGAGAAACTGCCGGAACTGACGTACGCGCGCCTGGCCGACGACCTGCTGCCGGGGTCGGCGCCGGGGTTGGTGTCGTACTCCTCGGAGTACCGGCTGAGCCGGATGCAACTGAACTTCACCGAGCCGACGGCGCTGGAACTGGGGTTCGACACGACGGCGCGCTCCGAGGCGGCCTTCGGGCTCCTGCCGTCGCAGTCGCTGGCCAACCGGCTGCGGGCGGCGGGCGTGCAGGAATCGGAGGTCTACCGGGCGGACACGCGCCACGAACTGGAAATGCCGCTGAAGGCGGGGCCGTTCAAGCTGACGCCATTCGTGGTGGGGCGCGTCACGGCGTACGACCACAACTTCAGCGACTTCTCGCCGGAAGCGACTGAGAACGTCCGCCTGTGGGGCGCGCTGGGGCTGAGGGCCAACACGTCCATCGAGAGGATCGACGACACCGTGGAGTCGTCGCTGTTCGACCTGCACCGGACGCGCCACATCATCGAGCCGAGCGTGACGGTGTGGACCGCCACGACGAACCTGCACCAGACCGACACCCCCGTGTACGACGACACGGTCGAGTCCATCGGCTCGGGGTCAGCCGTGCGGGCGGGGATCACGCAGACGTGGCAGACGCAGCGCGGCGGGGAGGGGCGCTGGCGCTCGGTGGACGTATTCAGGCTCTCGACGGACGTGGTCGCGTCGTCGGCCGACGCGGACAAGGAATCGCCGTTGGGGCGGTTCTTCGACTACCGGCCGGAGTACTCGTTCTTCGGCAACTACGGCACGGTGGACGCCGCGTGGCAGGTCAGCGACGCCGTGGCCCTGGCCGCCAACACGATCTACGACTTCGACCTGGGCCAGCAGGCGCGGACGAACGCGGGGATGACGATCCAGCACTCGCAGGACTTCAGCACATTCGGAGAAGTGCGGTACATCAACGCGCTGGA
>JBGPGM010000424.1:0-3003 GCA_041483855.1 Phycisphaerae bacterium
AGGTGGTGCGCAACCCCAACAACGCGGGGCCGATGGAGTACCAGTGCTTCGACACCAAACTGGGCGCGATGAACGAGCGGACGGTCGCCTCGGGGCCGGCCTCGCCGCTGAAACTGGGCCAGCAGTTCGTCTGGCACGAACTGGAACTGACGAACACAACGGACGTGCCGTGGACGACCGGGCCGGCGCTGCTGATGCGCGAGTCGCTGCCGTTGGGGCAGGACCTGCTGACGTACACGTCGGTCAAGGGCAAGACGCTGGTGCCGGTGACGGTAGCGATGGACGTGCGGGGCACGTACAAGGAGGAAGAGATCGAGCGCAAGGCGGGGGCGCTGGAATGGAACTACAACGGCGACCGGTACGCGATGATCCGCAAGCGGGCGACGATCACGCTGACCAACAGCCGCGCCGAGACGATCGACACGCGCGTGAGCCTGGCGATCGGCGGCAGGGCGGACAAGGCGTCCGATGCCGGCGCGGTGACGCTCAACGACTTCCGGACGGACGACTGGGGCAACGACGGGCTGTACCGGCCGAACAACCACTCGGACGTCAAGTGGGACCTTTCGCTGGACCCGGGGCAGACGAAGGTGCTCACGGTGGAGTTCGTGCTGTACGTGAAGTAGGGGTGGGTCTTCGGACGCGGCGACGGCGCGGGCTTTGCGCGGTCGGCGTCTTAAGATGAGGGCGATGGGAACCCGGCGACGGCGCACATGGCGTGCGATGAAGTGGGGCGGGGTGGGCGCGTGCGTCGTGCTGGCGGTCGTGTACGTGACCAGCATCTGGTGGCTGGCGTTCTGGCAGGCACGGTCCGGGTTTTTCGTCACCCTATCGGGCGGGCGCGTGGTCGTCGGCAAGGCGTCGCCCCAGCCCAAGGCCACGGCGCGGTTTGAGCGGTATTCCCCCGCCGTCTGGTGGTGGTTCCAGGTGGGCTGGCCCCCTGCCACGCCGGCGGTGTTCGTGCCGCTGTGGGCGCCGCTGGCCGGCGCGGCGGGACTGACCGGCCTGGCATGGTGGCGCGCCCGGCCGGCCGCGTCGGGGCGCTGTGCAGAGTGCCGGTATGACCTGACGGGCACCCCGGTTGCGGCCGTGTGTCCGGAGTGCGGGGCGGGCACAGCGGGGGGTGTTGGCCGCGGATAAAGGGGGGAGTCGGATAGGTCATTGCGTGCCGCTTCCTACGGCACTCGGTTAGACTCTGGCGATGCCCTCCGCATCGCATCCACCCTCACAGGCACTCTCAGCCGACGCCGTCCGCAAGGTGGCGCGGCTCTCGCGGCTGGCGCTGACGGACCAGCAGGTCGAGGCGTACCGGGGCCAACTGTCGGCGGTGCTGGTGTACATGGAGCGGCTCAAGGGGCTGGACCTGAGCGGGGTCGAGCCGATGTCGCACCCGATCGATGCGACGAACCGGCTGGATGAGGATGTGCCGGGGCCGACGCTGCCGACGAGCGCGCTGATGGCCATGGCGCCGGATGCGCTGCCGCCGTTCATCAAGGTGCCCAAGGTGCTTGGGGAAGGGGCTGGGGCGTAGGGGCGGTGAGTTCGTCCGAGCCACGACAGTCAGGGAGAAAGCGGTTCAACCACGAGGAGTCGCCTTGGGGTGAGACTCGTCGCTGGCCCAACGCCCGCCGCACTCGGGGCAGATTGGGGTTGTCAGGCCGGCGAGCGAGTAGCCGCAGGTGGGGCACACGCCGCGCTGGAGGGCAGAGCCGCGGCGGAACTGGCGCCAGCGAGCGGGGATCCAGCCGAGGGAGACGAGCAATCCGAGTGCGGACGCGGCGGAGAACGTGTTGTGCAGGTAGCCGGACCAGAGGGGCTGGGTGTAGACGCCCTCGCCGCGGCGGAGGTAGGAGGGGTAAGCCACGCATCCACGCGCTGCCTGGACATCGGCATAGAGCCAGCGGATCTGGTCGCGTTCGCTGTTGGCGATGGAGCCTCCGCTGGTTGAAACAAGATCGAGGTGGGTGTCCCACTGCCAGCCTGTGATCGCCCAGACGCCGACTTCCCGAGGTTGGAGGGACCCCGAGACCGTAGCGACAGCATCGGCGCGGTCTGGATCGTTGGCATCGACCGTGATCGAGGCTCCATGGCGCAGGACAGCGGCGGCGGAGCGGGGGTAAAGGACGCAAAGCCGCGTATCATCGAACCGCGTCACAGCGCGCGCGTCGTAGAGCGAGACAATGGCAAACACGCAGGTGAAGGCAGGGTGTTGCAGCCAGCCGACGGCACGGAGGAACCATGGCCTGCGGAGTTGCGTGCCAGTTGACGCGCCTGTGGTGGTCACGATCGGATACCCGCGAGGCGGTGAATGGAACCACAGACTATACGTCCCGCAAGTATTGACTGTTGCCGCTCGGCTACCCTTTCCGCGACATGGACCCCGCCTTCGCCACGCTGACGGATCTTCGCGACGCGATCGCGGCGCGCCGGGTGTCGGCGGTGGAGGTGACCAAGGCGGCGCTGGAGCGAGTGGACCGGCTCAACTCGGTCCTCAATGCGTTCCTGGAGGTGTTCCACGAGCGGGCGCTAGATCAGGCGCACCGGATCGACGCGCGGATCGGCAACGGCGGGCGCGGGAGCAGTGGGGGGGGTGGGGCGGGCCTGCTCGCCGGTGTGCCGGTCGCGCTGAAGGACAACATGTGCCTGGGGCCGGACTGGGGCAGGACCACCTGCGGTTCGCGCATCCTGGCGGACTATCGCTCGCCGTACACATGCACGGCCGCGCAGCGGCTGATCGACGCGGGGGCGGTCATCATCGGCAAGTGCAACATGGACGAGTTCGCGATGGGCTCGTCGGGCGAGCACTCGGCGTTCGGGCCGACGAAGAACCCGTGGGACACGACGCGCGTTCCGGGGGGCTCGTCGGCGGGGTCCGCGGCCGCCGTCGCAGCGGGGATCGTGCCGCTGGCGCTGGGGTCGGACACGGGCGGGTCGATCCGGCAGCCGGCGGGGCTGTGCAACCTGGTGGGGATGAAGCCGACGTACGGGCGTGTGTCGCGGTAC
>JBGPGM010000425.1:0-3001 GCA_041483855.1 Phycisphaerae bacterium
CAGGGACGGGCGCGGGTTCTACGCGCTGCGGCACACGTTCCGGACGGTGGCCGACGAGGTGGGGGACCGGCCGGCGGTGGACCTGGTGATGGGGCACGAGAACGGGGCGGACATCGCCACGCACTACGTGGAGCGGATCGGCGACGAGCGGCTCGAGCGTGTCGCCGAGCACGTGCGGGGGTGGGTCTTCGGCAAGCGGGCGGTGAGAACCGGCGGCGGCGCAGGCATTTCCGCCCACCGAGCGGCGCGTCTCCGGGCATAATGCCGGCGATGTCCACGACGAGCGATCCGGTTGCTGTTGGCGCCCTGCGATACGTCGGCGAGCAATGCCGGCAGGCCGCGATCGAGCACCCCGACTTGGGCCACATCATGATCATGGGTGCCGCCGGCCCGCTTCCCGACGACGGCATCGAGCTCGACGGGCGAAAATTCGATGTCGTCGGTGGCTGGCGGAGTTGGGAGTACACGAAACGGTTCGAGGGCTACTACTTCGATTCCGAACCCGGAACGACGGCGCTCTGCCGTTTCCGGGTGCTGGCGACGAGTGCCTGGCTATGCGCCGTCTCCGTGCGGGGGCCGGAATGGGGAAGGCCGCTCGAGCACGCCGGTGCGCCCGATCAGCGCTGGTTGCTGATGCTGCATGCAGCGGGCTGGAAAGGTGAGCACCCCCTTATCCATGCCCCTCGGATGACCGGGCTGCCCGGTTTGCCCGAGATGTCGGTTGAGGGGGTGACGCGCCTCCAATCTCAGCTGCGGAAGCCAGGGGCAGACGCCAAGAAGACCTTGGCGTTGTTCATCGCGAGCCGGATCGAAGACCCCGAAGCGTGTTGGTGGTCCGTGCTGGAGCCGGGTCTCTTCGAGGCGACGGCGCTGGCCATCCAGGCGCTGCTCGACGATCGAACCCCCCACGCCTGGCCCGGTCATGGCCCCGAGCGGTGGTACGACGCTGCGTGGTACAACAAGCACACCGACGGTGCTCTGTACGCGGCGCTGCTCCGGCGGGCGCTCATGGACCGTCGTGTCACGGCGCGGAAGGTCGGGAGCCGGAACCACTACGAACTGGCGAGTGTCCTGAAAGCCTATCCGCAGTACGCAGACCACCTGCGGAACGACGAAGCGTAACCGGAAGCGCAACCGAAGCGCACCAAAGGAAACCAACCGTGAGATGTTGGTGCACCCGCCTCGACGCGGCCGGGGTTGCCGCCAAACTCGTGGCATGCGCAGCGGGAACGAGAGCGCGTTCGTCTCGGTGCACCGGGCCGCCGTCAAGCTGGGTGTCCCCGTCGAGTGGCTGCGCACCGAGGCGGTCGCCGGACGGCTCCCGGCGCTGAAGATCGGGCGCAGGCTGCTGTTCAACGTCGCGGCGGTGCATCAGGCACTGCAGGACCGTGGCCGCTCGGTGGCGGGGGGCCCGGACCGTGGCTGAGTGGATGAGCCCACGACAGGTCGCGGCCCTTCGGGGCGTCTCGCACGCGAAGATCCTCTACTGGGTGTCGACCGGGCAGCTCGAGGCCGTCGACCACTCCAAAAGGCGCGGCGGCCGCCCCCGCTGGCGGATCGGCGCCGCGGCGTTGGCGGAGTTCGACCGGAGGCGCTCCAACCGGGCGTTCCTGCCGCCGCCGCGGCCCCAACGGCCGCGCCGTGCGTCGCCGGATGTGATCGAGTTCTTCTAGCAGGAGGGAATCCCCATGCGCCCGAGAGTCAGTGATCCTGGGGCAGGCCGCCGCATCCGTCAGACGAAGATCAGGCTGAGGATGTGTTCGCTCGCCGCACGCGGGCTGTGGTCCGAGCTGCGGGAGCACAGGAGGAGCTTCAACCGCGCCGGGGTCAGCCTCAGCGTCGAACAGCTGGGGCGGCTGACCTCCTCCACGCCGGAGGAGGTCCAGGCGGCGGTCGCGGATCTGCTCGGCAGCGGCGTCGTGCGCGGGCGGATCGCCGACGGGAGGGTCGAACTGCGCTGGAGCGTGGGGCGACACCCGCGCCGTCCTGCGGCGCCGAACGACGTGGCCAGCGCCGGCGTGGCCGGCCCATTGCCCGAGACCAGTGGCGTGGAGAGAACCCGCGCACTGCGCCGCAATCGACAGCGACGCTTCAGGGCCAGGCGGGGCGCAAGCCCCGTCGGCACGCCCGCCGCACCGGCTCCTGGACCCGCGCCGAGCGGCGTACCGGAAGGCGAAGCCCCCGCTGCGGTGGCACAGGAGGAGCACGACGCCAACCGCCCCGCATCGACGTTTCCATCGACGAATGCGGTCGAGGATGTGGCGCCGGCACGCCACGCAGCGCCACCGGGTGGCGCGCCCGTGGCGCGCCACGCGTCGTCCTTCTGCGCCACGCCGCAGCGCCACAGCGACGCGGAAGTGGCGCGTCCCGCCAGTAGGAGTTGGTCTCTCTCTTCGGATTCTCTTTCTCTTCACAGAAGAACCAAGACAGAAGAGACATCTGCGCGTGCGCGCGACGCGCCGGCGTGGCGCGCCGACTCCGGGTGGACAGGAATCACCGACGACCTTCGACGGCAGTGCGCGGAAGCGTTCCCCGCCTGCGACCTGGACCGGCAGTTGGCGGCGATGTCCGCCTGGCTGTCGGCCAACCCGAGGCGGGCGCACAAGTCCAACTGGGCACGCTTCATCGTGAACTGGCTTACCCGGGAGCAGGACCGCGGGGGCGACCACCGGCACGGTGGCACCGCGGATCGGCCGCCCTACCGCGGCGATGACGCCTCGGCCCGTCGTGCCGTCAAGGCCGTCCGGGAGTACCCCCAGACCGGCCTTGCCCCGCTCGTGCTCTCCGGCGACCCCCCAGCGCCACCGGGAGCCGCGTGACATGGACTGGCAATCGAACCAGCGACAGTTGCAGCAGGAGGAGCTGTGGTATGCGGCCGACCTGCCGCGGCGGCACCTGGAGCAGGTGACCGCGCCGGGCTTCTGCCTCCCCTGCCGGCCCGGCGACAGCCGCCTGGGCGAGCTGTGGAGGATCTTCGCACAGGGCGGGATGGCGGCGGTGG
>JBGPGM010000426.1:0-3000 GCA_041483855.1 Phycisphaerae bacterium
CAGGCGCTCAAGGAGCAGGGAGATCTCCGTGGTGACCGGCACGCCCCCCGCCGCGGCCGCCCGCAGGAACCGATTGTCCCAGGGCTTGGGCACGGCGGGGTTGGCCACGACCAGGTCGCGGGTGGTGAAATCGCTGACCTTGTGCCCGCCCAGGCGGAGCGTCACGATCCCCAAACTAACCAGGTCGGCGATCTTGGCCACCGAGCCGGCCAGTTCGTCGGCCGGCGCCAGGTCGGTGACGAGCACGTCGGCCCCTTGCGCTGCCAGGAACCGGCACACGCCGATCCCCCCCCCGAACCGCCCCAGGCCCATGACGGTGACGCGCTTTCCGGCAAGGTCGAGCATGGGGGATTATCTGTCGGGTCCGGGCGCGGCGTCGGGCGGAGGATTCCCTCCTGGGCTGATCACGTCCCTTCCCGGATCGCGTCGATCAGCAGCCGGAGCAGCCGGACCGCGTGTCCGCCCGGCGAGCCGCTGCCTACAGGCTTGCCGTCCAGTTTCGTCACCGAGGCGACCATCGTTGTCGACCCAACCAGCATGATCTCCGTCGCCTTCGCCAGCTCCGCGGCCTCGACCGCCCGCTGCGCGATGTCCGGCGCCCGCAACAGCAGGATTGCCCTGGTCACGCCGGGCAGAATCGGCACGCTCTCTAGCGAGGGCGTCGCCAGCGTGATCCGGCCGGTCTTGTCCGGCACCGCCACGATGACGTTCGTCGCCGCCGCCTCGGTCAGCAGCGTGCGCCCGTCCTCGGTGCGTCGGACGAAGATCGCCTCGTCCGCGCGGGCCTTGTCCGCGGCCAGGGTCAGCAGGACGTTGCCCATCAGCGACGTGGACTTGATGTGCCCCAGGGTCCAGCGTGTGTCCGGGCAGACGAGCGCCGAGCGCTGCGCCGGCGTGGTGAACGAGTCCAGCGGCGGCTGCGGGGCGCAGTAGCCAAAGATCGTCGGCACCGTGCGCGCCCCCGGTACGCGGGAGCGCACCGGTTCGGTGTGGTGCGGCGTGCCGCGCGTCACCTGCCAGTACACGAAGGCGTCGGCCATCGTGTTGGACCGCAACAGGTCCAGGGAGAGGCGGTTGAGGTCGCGGGGGTCCCAGCGGATCCCCGCCTCGGTCAGGCCGTTGCGCATGCGGTCGATGTGCCGGTCGATGGCGACGATCCGGGGAGGCACCCCGGAGCCCTGCGAGACGGCGCGCAGCCCCTCGTAGACGCCGTCGCCGAAGATGAACCCGCGGTCGAACGGGCTGATGCGGGCCTCGGGCGCGTCGATGAGCCTGCCGTTGAGGTGGACGATCACGCCCCAAGGATACCTAGAGCAGCGCGATCGGGTCGATGTCCACCGCGGTATGGGCGTCGCTGGTGAGCAGTCCCCGCTGCCGCACCGTCCCGAGCACTTCCTGCAGGACGCTGCGGCGTGCGGCCACCAGTTCGACCGCCAGGCGGTGGAATCCAGCGATGCGAGCGATAGCGCACGGCATCGGACCCGTCAGGCGGACGCCCTCCGACGGGCCCGCCTCCCGGATTGCTTGCCGCAGCGCGTCCACCAGGCGGTCGGCGTTCCTGGTCACTTTCTGATGGTCCTTGTCGCGCACCACGATCCGGGCCATCCGCGTCACCGGCGGTAACCCCGCGCGGCCCCGCAGGCGCAGTTCGTCGGTGGCGAAACCTGTATAGTCGTGCGCAGCCGCAAACTGGATTGCGGGCGAATGCGGGCTGAGCGTCTGCACGATGACTCGGCCGGGGTGCTCGCCCCGTCCTGCGCGCCCGGCGACCTGGCAGACGAGTTGGAATGTCCGCTCGACGGCCCGGAAGTCGGGCAGGTTCAGCGCGGTGTCGGCGTTGATGACGCCGGCCAGCCGGACGTTGGGGAAGTCCAGCCCCTTGGAGATCATCTGCGTGCCCACGAGCACCCTGATCTGCCCGGCCGCGAAACGGGCCAGGGCGTCGAAGTAGTCGCGCGCGTTCCGCATGGTGTCGCCATCGACGCGCAGCACCTGGCCCGGCGCCAGGCGTCCGCCGAGTTTGCGTGCCAGTTCCTCCTCCACCCGCTGCGTCCCCGACCCCAGCACGCTCACGCGCGAGCCGCAGAGCGGGCACACCGTCGGCAGCACCTGCTCGGCCAAGCAGTGGTGGCAGCGCATCAGCCCGCCGGTCTTGAGCGCCCGATGAAGGTGGTAGACCATGGCCGCGTCACAGTCGTCGCAGCGCATCACCCACGCGCAGCGACCCTGCGGGCAGCAGATGTAGCTGGCGTACCCCCGCCGGTTGAGCAGCAGCAGCACCTGCCCTCCGTCGTCCAGCGTGCGGGCCATCGCCGCCTGGAGCGTCGGCCCGATGACATCGGACCACCGCCACGCTCGGTCGCCCGCCGCCACCGCCCGCGCCGCCGCGGCCCGCGTCTCCGCCTGGATATCCACCACCTCCACGGGCGGCAGCCGCCCGCCGCCGACGCGGTCGTGCAGTTCCCAGAGCCGGTACTTGCCCTCCCTGCCGTTCGCCGGTGCGGCGTTGGCCCACGATTCCAGCGACGGCGTCGCCGATCCCAGCAGCACCGGGCACCCTTCCAGCTGCGCCCGCTTGATCGCGGCGTCGCGCGCGTGGTACCGCGGCAACTGGTCCTGCTTGTAGTCGCCGGCGTGCTCCTCATCGACGACGATCAGCCCCAGCCCCGCCAGCGGCGCGAAGACCGCCGACCTGGCCCCGACCACCACCCGCGCCGCCCCCGACGACGCCAGCGCCCACTGCCGGTGCCGCTGCGAGGCGCTCAGCCCCGAGTGCAGCACGGCCACCGGCGCGCTCCCCAGCAGGCGGAACCGCTCGATGAACCGGCCCGCGGTCTGCGGCGTGAGCGAGATCTCCGGCACGAGCACGAGGGCCGTACCGCCCCGCTGCACCACGCGATCGATCAGGCGCAGGTACACCTCCGTCTTGCCCGAACCCGTCACGCCGCGAAGCAGGTGCACGGCGAACCGCCCCAGCGAGGGCGCGATTCCCTCGACGAC
>JBGPGM010000427.1:0-2989 GCA_041483855.1 Phycisphaerae bacterium
GCGTGCGGTCCGCCATGTCGGCCTCCTCCGCCATCGGGTGAGACGGCCACGTCGTCACGACGCGGAGAGACGATACACCCGGACGCACCCTCGGCAAGCGGGTAAACACACGGGCCCGCTCCCGACGAGGGAGCGGGCCCGCCCTGCAACGATGGCCTGCGGTTACTTCGAGGCGCCCAGCACGCGTGACCAGCTCAAGGTCGCGCCGAACGTGAAGACGGTCTTGCCGTTCGCCTGCGTGGCCGAGGTGAACTTTGTATCAGGGGCCACGTTCACCTGGAAATGGGCGTTGGGACTTACCGATACCGAGCCCAGGGTGAGCGGCATAGCAGCTGAGAAGTCATAGTGTGTGATGCCGTGATTCGCGAACAAGGGGAGCTGGTTGGGATTCGTGTTGCTCATCCCTTCGCAGAACGCCATGAGGGCGGTAATGGTTACACTTCTCGTGGCCACCGGAAGCGAGTGCGAAAGGGAAACCCACCCGAACAGACCCTTGTAAAGGTCCACGTCGTAATACGCTGTCACGTTCGGAGACAACGGCAGTTTGCTGAACGTCACCGCGCCGTACACTTCGGTGCTGTTGATATCCGGACCGTTACCCGGGATGCCGCAATTCGGGACACATGGGCCCAAACTGCCGGTGTTGCTGCTCGGGTAGGTCCAGCGGATCACACCGACTTTCAGAGCGGCCGGGCCTGCAGTCCGGCCGTACTCGAGCCAGTAGTCCACCTCGGTGAGCCCGCTGCGAGTGCCGCCGGATGTAATGTCGCTAGCACTTTTGTCCTTCGTAAATTCGACATTCCCCCACACCCCACCGGTGAAGCCGGCGACGGACACCCATACGTCCGGCTGCAGTACCGGGCGGTTGCTCAGTGTAAGCCCCCAGAACATGTACCGACTGTTGACTGCCGCATCGAACCCAAGTGTGGCTTGCGCGGCGGCTGGAGCCGCCCAGAGCGCCGCAGCCACCACCAGCCCACCTGCCAGAGACAGTCTCCGCATCATGATGCCCCCCCCTTGCCGGGATCTGAGTGTGACTGCCCGGGACGGCGCCCGCCGCCCCATGATTGCCCACCACTATAAGGGTTTTCGGGACTCGCACCAGAGGGGCGCGGTCGGCGGGCGCGGCGGTCAGGACGGTTTCTTCTCCGGCTCCGGCTTCTCGATCTGCGACGCGGCCTTGAGCGACTGCTCGAGCTGGATCGTCAGACTGTTCACCCCTTCGGCCAGGGCGCGGACCTTGAAGTTGATTCCACTCCCCTGCCGCGACGCGAGGACGGCGAGGCCGCCCGCGACGTCGGCCAGCGTACCCACGTTGGCGCTGAGCGCCCGCTGGCGCATCTGCGATAGCTCGCGCGCGATGGCGCCGCAGATGTTGTTGATGATCACGGGTCGCGCCGCACGGCTCCCCTCGAGCTCGCCGATGAGTTTCTTGACGTGGTCGACGTTCCGCATGAACTGCTGGATCTCCTCGATATGGCGGACCTGATTCGGCGTGAGCTTTTGGACCACCGCCTAGTTCCTCGGCGCGAGAGCGTCGGTCAGCACGCGCCCGTCGATCAGCGAGAGCGGTGTGACGCCCAACAGCCGGCCCAGCGTGGGCGCGATGTCCACGGTGTTGGCGCGGCCGCGGTACGTCCCCCGCTTCACGCCCCGGCCCCAGAAGATGATGGGCACGTGGGCATCGTCGTCGCTGGGCTGGCCGTGCATCGCGATCATGAAGTTCTCGATGCCCCACACCGACCCCGGCTGTAGTGTCACGACGAGCACGACACCGGCGTCCGGCGCCAGCTGATGCAGCCAGCGGCGGGCGACCGGGTCCGACGCCGTGTCGGCGCGGCCGAGATCCGCCACGCGGTCCACGCGAGCCACCCCGGGGACGGCACGCATCCGCGCCGCCACGGCGTCGAGGATGCTGTCGGTCTTCACCCCCGTCGCCGCGAAGCGGCCGTTGTCCTGGAGGAACAGCATCCCGGTGTCGAAGCTCAACCACTCGCGCGACGTCCCCGCCCCGGCAAGGCGGTCGAGCTCGCGGTTCACGGCCGCCACGAGCGTATCGACGGTCACCCGGAAGGCCTGCGCGCCCGTCTTGGCTCGGGTCCGCTCGGGGAACGAGGTCACCCCGTGATCGGCGGTGAGCACCACGACGACGTTGTCCCGCCCGACGCGGCCGACGACGCGCTTCAGGAACCAGCCGAGGTAGCGGTCGAGCCGCAGCACCTGGTCGTGGATCTCGCGCGAGTCGGGGCCGAAGGCGTGGCCCACAGCATCGGTGGACGAAAGGCTGACCGCCAGAATGTCCGTCTCGCGGCGGCCGAGGCGCAGCGCCTCGAGCCCGTCGAGGGCGAAGAGCAGGGTGAGCGAATCGAGGATCGGGGTGCCGGCCACGGCGCCGGCGGCGCGCACGCTGTCGGCCGGCAGGCGGTGGGGGAACAGGACGTCGCGCCCGCCGTTCTCCCACGATTCGTTGTCGTCTTCCTTGTAGGCGCTGTCGGCGAGCAGCAGGGCCCAGGTCGCGTTCGCCGCCCGGAACGGCAGGCGGCGCGCATTGAACGCCTGCACCCACCGCGGCAGTGAGTCGGCGTAGTAGCGGCTGGTCGTGAACAGGCCCGACTGGTACCAGTACACCTGCTCCTTGGCGCGCCCGATGGGCAGGATGGCGCCGCGGTCCTTGCGGCTCACCGAGAGCGCGCGCGCCGTGGGGTCGGCGGCCTTGAGCCAGTCGAACAAGGTCGTGCCGCGGAAACGCCGCGGCGACGCGCCCGGCCCCGCCACGCCGAGCAGGGCCGCCGTGGAGTCCTGGACGCCCTGCGAGTTCCGGATGATCCCCGTGTGCGCGGGCCAGAGACCCGACAGCACGGTCGAGTGCCCGGGGGCCGTCTCGGTGACCGCGTGGTCCTGGTAGCCGTCGGCGAACACGGCGCCCTCGTTCACCAGCTGGAACAGGCCGCCCGTGAGCTGGCCCTTCCAACGCTCCAAGTAGTCGGCA
>JBGPGM010000428.1:0-2986 GCA_041483855.1 Phycisphaerae bacterium
CGTCCTCGACTCGGGCGCCGTGGCGCACATGGAGGCGGTGATCGCGCAGGTGCGCGCGGCGACGCGGGGCGAGATCGCCATCGTGACGCTGCCCCCCATCACGGTCGGCGACCGCGCGGCGAGTGATGTGGCCGTGCAGATCGGACGGCAGTGGGGCGTGGGGGCGAAGGGGGAGGCGGGGGACCCGGCAAAGAATCTCGGCGTCGTCGTACTGCTCGTGCCCCTCGAGGATCACCGGCCGGGCACGGGGCAGGTGTTCATCGCCACCGGTCGCGGGGCCGAGGGCTTTCTCCCCGACGCCCGCGTGGGACGGATCCGCGACGCCATGACCCCCGACCTCGCGCGCGAGGACTACGGCGCGGGGCTGGCCCTCGGCGTCGATCTGATCGCGCAGGCCTTCGCGGACGAGTTCGGATTCGCCTTGACCGGCGTGGAGGCGCGTCCGCCGCCCCTGCCTGCGGACGGCTCCGACGAGTTCCCGATCCCCGCCGGCTGGCTGATCGCGATCGTCATCCTCCTGATCATCGCGTCGCGCGGCCGCATCCTCTTGCTTCCACTCTGGCTCGCCGGGCGGGGTGGGCGGAGCTGGGGGGGCGGGGGGGGCCGGGGGGGGGGATTCGGGGGCTTTGGCGGTGGCGGAGGCTTCTCAGGCGGCGGTGCCGGAGGGAGATTCTAAGCGATGGCGAAGCTGACGGTGGACGATTTCGCTCGGGAGGTCGCGCGCGCGCTTGGCGACCGCCTGGTGACGCTGCTGCTGTACGGGTCGGCGGCGCGCGGTGCGCACGTGCCCGAGCGGTCCGACGTGAACACCCTGCTGCTGTGTGACGCCGTCGACGACGGCTTCTTCGCCCGGCTCGAGCCGCCGGTCCGCGCCTGGACCCGCGCCGGGCACCTCGCGCCGCTCATCCTGACCGAGCGCGAGTGGCGCGAGTCGGCCGACGCCTTTCCGATCGAGTACCAGGACATTCGGGATGCGCACCGCATCCTCGCCGGCCGCGACCCGTGGAAGGGGATCGCCGTCCAGCGCGACCACCTGCGGCGCCAGCTCGAGCACGAGCTGATGGGGAAGCTCGTGCACCTGCGCCAGGCGTACGCGGCGCAGCGGAGCGAGCCGAAACGACTCGCCCAAGTGATCGTAAGGAGCGCGGGTGGCTTCCTGACGATGCTGCGGGCGGCGTTGCGACTTGCCGGAAAGACGGCTCCGGGCACCCCCGGCGCGTTGGTGCGGGATGCGGGCGGCGAAATGGGGTTCGCTGCCGCGGGGCTGGCGCCCCTCGTCGCGCACGCGAGCGGCGGGCCGGCGCTGAAGCTTGCGGCGCACGATCCCCTCCCCGCCGCATACCTCGAGGCCGTGGCGCGTACCGCGCAGTACGTCAACCGCATGGAAAGGACACATTCGTGAATACGAAGCAGCGCTGGCTCGCCTTCCCCGCCGCCCTCGCGCTCCTCGCGGGCTGCGGCTACAACACGATCCAGACCTACGACGAGCAGGTCAACGCCGCCGAGGCGCAGATCAAGGTGCAGCTGCAACGGCGCGCCGACCTGATCCCGAACCTGGTGGAAACGGTGAAGGGGTACGCGAAGCAGGAGCAGACCATCTTCATCGCGGTGGCCGACGCGCGGGCGAAGCTGTCCGGCGCGGTGCAGAGCGGCAACCTCCAGCAGATGGCCGAGGCGAACGCGGCCCTCACGGCGCCGCTCGGCCGGCTGCTCGCCATCGCCGAGAACTACCCGCAGCTCAAGTCCAACGAGAACTTCCGGGCGCTGCAGGACCAGCTGGAGGGGACGGAGAACCGCATCGCCGTCGCGCGGCAGGACTACAACGAGACGGTAAACCGTTACAACGCGTACATCCGCCGTTTCCCGCAGGTCCTGACCGCCAAGATCCTCGGGAAGGGGCCGCGGCCCTACTTCGAGCTCCAGACGCCGGCGGCGGGGCAGGCCCCCACGGTGGACTTCTCGAAGTAGGGCGGCGTGAGTGGCGTGCCCCGCGCGGCCGCCGCCCCGCTGCCTCAAAACGACTCGCATCCGGCCGGTATGATGCAGGCAGATCGTGTGAGATGGGTCACGCTTGTCTTGCATGCCCTTGTGATATCCGCAGTTGCCAATGATGCCGGGTGGGGTACGTCCCTTGCCCCTCCGTAAGGCGAACCTTCACTCACGGAGTCTCCAGCTATGTCCCTGCATCGATCCAAATACATCGTCGGCATCGCGGTATTCGTGGGGATCGTGCTCGCGGCGGCGTGCGGCAACAGCACCGGACCGCTCGCGCCGTTCCAGCCGCAGATCAACAATGTGCCGGATGATTTTCAGTTTCAGGCCACCGGGGTGACCAACGTGACCTGGACCTATACCTATGCTTGGTCGAACACCGGCGATAGCGCGACAGTGAACCAGTCCACGACCATCACCGGCGGCTCGGCCACGCTCACGATCCTGGACAAGAACGGCACGCAGCTCTACACCCAGTCCCTGAGCGCGAATGGGACGTTCGGCATGATCAAGGGGTTGGCCGGGAGCTGGACCGTCAGGGTCGTGTTCACGAATTACAGCGGCACGGTGAATTTCCGCGCACAAAAGGCGTAGGATACCGGTGCGGGGCGGGGGCGTGCGATCATCGACCTCAGAACGCCCCGCCGCCGCCCCCTCCTCCACCGCCGCCCGAGGAGCCGCCGCCGCCGAACCCCGAGCCACTCGAGCTCCGAGGCGCCGACGTCAGCGTGGTGCCCGCCACGCTCGCCATCTGGGTCAGGTGACCCGAGAAGGTGCTCACGTTGAAGTGCATGACGGTCGGCCCGACGTACCACGTGGGTGGCTGCGTGTAGATGCCTTCGAAGGCCCGCGCCCACGTCCGCTCCACCCCAAACGCCATGGCAAACGGCAGAAACCGGTCGAACAGCTCCGGGTGTCCGATGATGACGTGTTTGAAGTTCTCGGACTCGACGCGCCGCAGGAACTCCTCGAAGCCGAGCACCTGCTCGAGCGC
>JBGPGM010000429.1:0-2960 GCA_041483855.1 Phycisphaerae bacterium
CAGGCGGTCGATCGCCGCGCCGGCTTCCTGAGCGGCGCCGTTCTTCGGGCTCTGCTTCGCCTTCCCCCCCTCGGTCCCCCTGGTCCCCTCCCTGATCGCCTCCACAAACTCCGCCTTCTTCCCCTCCATCATCTCCGCCAACCGGTACAGCACCTGTCCCCGCAGGTAGGCCGTCGCCGACGCCCACCCCTCCTGGGCCTTGCGGGCCGCCGCGACGGCGTCGCGAAGGTCCTTGCGCGAGGCGCGGCAGACATGGGCGAGCACGCGCCCGTTGGCGCCGGTGACGGCGATGGTGCGCCCGGACTCGCTGCGCGGGAACTTGCCGTCGATGAAGAGCTTGTACGTCTTGGCGACTTCGAGGCGGTGGGTCATGGATGTCCTCCGGCTCGCCCGTTGGGCCGCGCCGCGCGGCACGCGAGAATGGCAAGGAACCACTCGCGCCAGAGTGTAGAACGGTGGTAGACTCCCAGGCGGGGCAGGAGCCGGGCATGATCCGCGCGTGCGTCGTTGGCGTTGTGCTGGCCGCGACGCTGTGCTCCTTGACCGGAGGCGTAACTGCCCCACGAACGGCCGACACGGCCGACCCACCGCGCCTGGCGCCCGACGGCAAGGCCGAAACCGGCAAGGCTTGGGCGTGGACCAGCGACGGGGGCCTGCGGTACACCTGGGTCCTGCCCAAGGGGTACGACGATTCCGCCCGCACCTACAACCTCATCCTCATCTGCCACGGCACGGGCCTGGACTACCGCTGGGGCGCGGCCAACTACAAGCCGGGCGCCTTCCGGCCCGGCGACATCGTCGTCTCGATGGACGGCCCGACCGAGGCGGAGGACGGCACGCACTTGTTCCTGGGCCGGCCCGACGACTCGATGGCGTTCCGCGATTTCCTTCTGGAAATGAGCCGCGCCTTCGCCGTGGGGCGGATCTTCCTGTACGGCCACAGCCAGGGGAGTTTCTTCGTGACCTACTTCGCAGGGGTGTTCCCGGGGCTGGCCGAGGGCGTGGTGGCGCACGCGTCCGGGGTTTGGACGTGGACCAACACCGTGGGGGGAATCCAGGACGTGCCGATCGTGTTCATGCACGGCACGAAAGACCCGGTGGTGCCCTACGCCCAGAGCATCGGGGCGCGCGACTACTACGCCAAGAAGGGTCACAAGATGGTCGGCCTGCGCCGGCTGCCGGGGTACAACCACTGGCCCAACGCCGTGCGCGCCAGCGAGTGCCTCGACTTCTGCATCGGCATGTCGTCGTCGGACCCGGCCGAGGTGCTGGCGTGCGCCGCGGCGATGCTCAAGGTGAAGGGGCCGGACGAATACGAGTACGAGTGTGCGCCGGCGTACTCGCTGGCGCGCCAAGTGCTCCGGCGGCTGGTCGAGGACAAGCCGCTCGGCCGGATCGAACTGGAAGACCTGACCCCCGAGTCGAAGGCCGCGGCGCAGGCGT
This sequence comes from Phycisphaerae bacterium, assembly GCA_041483855.1. Classification (GTDB taxonomy): domain Bacteria; phylum Planctomycetota; class Phycisphaerae; order Phycisphaerales; family UBA1924; genus JBGPGM01. The sequence goes on from JBGPGM010000429.1 coordinate 1,444, forward strand.
TGATCGACCGCATCGACGCCGAGGGGGCCAAGCACGTGGCGGCGCTACGCAAGCAGATCGCGGCCCCGAAAGACTTCGTGCTCGACGGCGGCGGCTGGCTGGGCTACCTCGTCTCGCTGCGCGAGGATTTCCGCGGCGTCGAGAGCGTCGAGGCGTACATCAAGGAGATCGGGTTCGACGAGGAGGCCGCCAGGAATGCTGAGGCCGCCAAGCCGCTGCTGGAGGCGTGGTACGGGCGGGGAGACGAGTGGACCGAGAAAGCCAGATTCGAGGCCGCCGCCGCGACCCTGCCGCACTGTTTCCTCTACGAGCCGCTGCCGCCGGATCTGGCGGCGACGATGAAGAAGTGGCACGACAACGCTAAGGACCTGGCCCTGAGCGAGGAATCGCTGGAGCGATACGAGAACGTGGAGTTGTGGCAAGCGGCCTGGAAGGCCGGGCTCGAGGAATACGCGGCGATCTGGAAGCATTGGAAGTGAGTTGCCGCGGCCCCCATCGAGGATAACGCACGCGCCGAAATCGTTGAGAAAGAAGGTTGAACCATGCCGTCTGAAGAAAAGGGCAGCCACCCGGTCGGCCTCTACATCGACGGGCTCAAGGGCGAGATGCGCGATGTCGCCGCGGCGCTGCGGCGCGTGGTGCTCGCGGCCGCGCCGGGGATGAACGAGGTAATCATGTGGGGCAGGCCGTGGTTCGAGCACCACGGGCCGGTGTGCTACCTCGCGGCCAATAGGGCGCACGTGACGTTCGGGTTCCGGCGCGGCACGGACCTGACGGACCCCAAGGGGATGCTCGAGGGCACGGGCAAGGGCATGCGCCACCTGAAGGTGCGCCGGGTGGACGAAATCCCACGGGACGTGGTGTCCAGGTGGGTGCGTCAGGCGGTCAGGCTGAACCGGGCAGGTGGCGGGAAGTGAACGAATGGGCCCGAGAGGACCCGAACGATAGCGGAATCCTTCGGGGAATCGTGCCCTCCGCCGCGCGGGCAGCGCAAGCTCCGGCGCACTTTCCGCCGCGACGCCGCCGCCTCATTTCCCCGCGAGCGCCGTGTCAATGATCTCCGCCATCCTGTCACCTTCTCCTTCTTCGAATCCCACGCCCAGGTGCAGGATCTTCCCGTCCGGCCCGATCAGCACGAACGTCGGGATACCCGAGATCCCGTAGGTCTTGGCCAGGTCATCGCCCTTGAGCAACAGCCCATAGGTGTACTTGTTCTTGGCCATGTACTTCTGCGCCACATCCGCCGCGCCGCGCTCCCAGGTGTTCACGCCGAAGACGGACACCGCCTTGCCCTGGTACTTCTCGCTCAGCTTCTGGATGCTCGGCATCGCCGCCTTGCACGGCCCGCACCACGTCGCCCAGAAATCCAGCAGCACCACCCGAACCTGACCTTGCCCACGACCGGGCGCCACGCCCACCCCCCACCCCCACCAGCCGGTCCCGCCCGGTGCCATCGTTTCTCTCCGCCAGGAGGGGCTGCCGGGGAGGACGGCACGGCCTCCCCGGCATAAGCAAAC
>JBGPGM010000430.1:0-2954 GCA_041483855.1 Phycisphaerae bacterium
CACCGTCTTCCTGATCCTCGGGTGCGGCTTCACGGCTTCTCCCCATCGACCAGCCGGGGCTGTGGGGCCGCGGCCCCCGCACTCGGGGCAGACGCCCGTGGTGTTGCCCGTCAGGTCGTACCGGCACGCTCGGCAGTGGCCAGGCCGCACGCGCCGGTCCTTCCACCACAGCCGCACCGTCGGCGCGGCGACCAAAAACAGCGGTAACCAAAAGGGAACGATCAACGTGCAGAATGTGGCGCTCTGCCTCCAACTCAACGACCAGAAGACCGCCCGGCCTCCGAACTGGGCGCAGACCTCCCGATAGACGGCAACCCACGTGACGCCCGGGTTGGTGGACCACTCCATGCAGGCAGCGCCGCCGCAAATACCAATGTCGAACGAACCAAGTCTGGTCCCGCAGTAGACATCCCACCATAGGCTGGCGACGTACACACTCACGACGAGAACCATCACCGCCAGCCCACCCCATTTGCCCGCCCGCCGAACCTTCGCGCGCATGCTCATTGGAAATGGTACGGCCGTGCCAACGCCGGACCCCTACCCTTCCGGCGCGCCAGCACCCACGTACGCCCGTCTTCGCCCATGTCTCGTTTCCCCGACTCCATCCTCGTCCGTGAGGCACTCTCCCGCTTCTTCCACGAGCACGGCCTCGGCCCCGACGGCGGCTACAACAGCCGGTGGGTCCGCATCCGCATCGCCGGTCCACTCTCCATCTACTTCCCCAACGTCGATTCCCGCCGCCGCTCCGTCCTGCTCCACGACCTCCAGCACATCGGCGCGCAGTACGGCACCACCCTCATCGCCGAGGCCGAGATCGCCGCCTGGGAGATCGGCGGCGGTTGCGCCGACCACGCCGCCGCCTGGATCCTCGACACCGGCGCGCTCCTCTACGGCCTGCCCTTCGCCCCGCGCCGCATCTTCCGCGCCTTCATCCGCGGGCGCCACTCGCGCACCCTCTACCACGAACCGTTCGACCCCGCCCTGCTCGACCAGACCGTCGGCGCTCTGCGCCGCCAGCTCCACCTCGACGATCGCCCGACCCCCGCCACCCGGCGCGACCTGATGGCCTTTGCCGCCTGGTCCACCGCCGTGGTCGCCGCCGACCTGGCCGTCGTCGCCGTTCCGGTCCTCGGCGCCATCGGGCTTCTCCGCCTCGCGTCAGGGTAGAGCGTCGGCGTTCGAGGGCGGACTCGCCCCTAACGACTTGTGGCCCGTAGTGACGCCAGCGGGTCAGCGGCGGGCGTGTACCTCAGAACCCAAGACGGGGACGGGCCCCTTGAATGCCCGGTTGGCCGTAGCCAGCCGGGGGCGCCGGTGGGTACCATCGAGCATGGCGCGAACGGGTCGGGTCTGACCGGTACCGGGTGCGGCGGGGTTCTCGGTCAATCGGACGGCCGGGCCGGGCGGGGCACGCATGGCAGGCAGAGGCAGGCTCATCACTGTGGCGAACCGGTTGCCGGTGCAACGCCCATCGGCGGGCAGCCCGGTCGGCGCCGACTGGGAGCCGAGTGCGGGCGGGCTCGTCACGGCGATGTCGCCGATCCTGCGCAAGACGCGCGGCGCGTGGGTGGGCTGGAACGGGTCCGCCGATCAGCGCGTCCAGCCGTTCATGCACGACGGGATCGCCATCCGCCCGGTGACGCTCAGCGCCGACGACATCGACGGGTTCTACAACCACATGGCCAACCGGACGCTCTGGCCGCTGTACCACGACGCGATCCGCACGCCGGAGTTCGATCGGCGGTACTGGCGGCCGTACGTGGAGGTGAACCGGCGGTACGCCCGGGCGGCGGCGCGGATCGCGGGCCCCGGGGACCTGGTGTGGGTCCACGATTACCACCTGCAGCTGGTGCCGGGGATCCTGCGGCGGGCGCGCCCGGACCTGCGGATCGGGTTCTTCCTGCACATCCCGTTCCCGCCGGAGGAACTCTTCGCGTGGCTGCCGTGGCGGCGGGAGATCCTCGAGGGGCTGCTGGGGGCGGACGTCGTCGGGTTCCAGACGCACGCGGCGGTGCGGAACTTCTCGCGCCTGGCCCGGGAGTACACCAGCGCCGAGGGCACGGACGTGATGCTGGACTTCGAGGGGCGGCAGGTGCGCGTCGGCTCCTGGCCCATATCGATCGACGCGCGATGGTTCGACGAGCGGGCGCGGGAGCCCCAGACGCGGGCGGCCGCGGCACAGATCCGCACGGGCATGGGCGCGGGCCGCAAGATCCTTCTGTGCGTGGACCGGCTGGACTACACGAAGGGGATCGACACGAGGCTGCACGCGTTCGAGCTGCTCTTGCAGGAGGGGCGGGTGACGGCCGGCGACGTGGTGCTGGTGCAGATCGCGGTGCCGACGCGCCAACGGGTGTTCGAGTACGCGGAGATGCGCCGGAGGATCGAGCGGCTGGTGGGGCGGATCAACGGGGAGTTCAGCGAGCCGGGGCGGGTGGCGGTGCACTATTTCCGGCGGAACTATTCCCGGGAGGACCTGGTGGCGTTCTACCAGGCGGCGGACGTGATGGTGGTCACCCCGCTGCGGGACGGGATGAACCTGGTGGCCAAGGAGTACGTGGCATCGAGGGCGGACCTGTCGGGGGCGCTGATCCTGAGCGAGTTCGCGGGCGCGGCCCAGGAACTGCGCTCGGCGATCCTGGTGAACCCGCGGGACGTCGAGGGCGTGGCGGAAGCGATGCGCAAGGCGTTGACGATGGCGAGGGCCGACGCGAGGCACCGGATGGGGATCCTGCGGTCGCAGGTGCGCCGGCACGACGTCTACGACTGGGCCGAACAGTTCCTGGAGGCGCTGCGGGGATGAGCGGGCCGGGTGACAGGAAGGCGTTGGACGCAGCGCTGGCCGGCGCGGCTGGCGTCCCGGTGCTGCTGGTGGCGTGCGTCTTCGACGGCACGCTGTCGGCGATCGCGTCCAGGCAGGACCGCGCCACGGCGGATGCGCGCGCCGTCGG
>JBGPGM010000431.1:0-2948 GCA_041483855.1 Phycisphaerae bacterium
GCCGCCGCGGTGCTGGGCCGGTGGATCGAGGTCCGCGCGGGGCTGGGCCTGGGGGCGGCCGAGCCGCTGCTGTGCACGCTCCGCGGCGGGCGGCTGGCCGACGCCTACGTGCGGCGCCTGCTCAAGCGGCTGGGCCGGGCGGCGGGGATCGCCAAGCGGGTCCACGCCCACGGGCTGCGGCACACCCACGCGGCGCAGTTGAGGGAGGAGGGCGTGGACATCGGGATCATCTCCAAGCAACTGGGCCACCGCAGCATCACCACCACGGCGCGGTATTTGGACCATATCGCCCCGCTGGCGGTCATCGAGGCGATGCGGAGGAGGCGCTGGGCGTGCTGAGCCGCCACGCCGCGCCGCATTCGGGGCAGACCGTGCAGCCGTCGGGCGCGGGCGCGAGGCCGACGAGTTCATACCCGCACTTGGCGCACATGGGCGGAAGGTCGGCCACGGCGGCACGTAACCTCCGCAGCCGATGATCGAAGAGTTTCTGACGCAGTACAGCGACCGTGAGCATCGGCACGGCAACCAGCCACTCACAGGCGACAACCCCCGTCGGTCACGCCCACCGCGCCACCTCCTGCTTGACCCCCCCACGCGTGAACCAGATCAGGAAGAAGACGGGCAACGCCCAGCCCCAGGCCAGGGCGAAGAAGAGGCCAAACCCATTCAACGCGCGCATGACGACGAACGCCTGCGACGGGATATCCGTGCGCTGCTGCATCGCCGCGAGTTGGTCCTGCTGGATGAGCGACGCCACGACCGAGACGACCACCACGGAGACGATCTTGATCGCGGCCCACTTCAGCGTCGCCCTCGGCCCCCAGCGCCGCCGCTTGCGCAGCCCGATCCCGCAGACCAGCAGCAGCGCCGCCACCGCCACCCCCATCGCCCCGATGGACACGCTCCACCACCGCCACTTCGCCATCACAGCCATCGGGTCGGCCTGGCCCTTGGGGGTCATCCACGAGACGATCCTGGGGAAGAACGGCAGCGCTCCCGTGATCGCCCCCATCAGCGCCCCCAGGCACCCGAACACAATGGCGATCACGCCCAGCACCGTCGGCCACAGCGGCGGCTTCTGGGGCTCGGCGTTCGCGCCGGAGCTCGGCGGCGTACTCGGCCTTGACTCGTTGCCCGCGAGGTTGCCCGCTTGCTGTCCGTCCATCGCCCGCCGGCTCCAACCCCGCCTCACACCACGCCAAGCCGCCACAGCACCACCCACGTGATCACCAGGACCGCGATCACGCCGAACACGACATTCGGCCACCGCCTCTGGTAGGCGTAGTCGTACGTCTCCTTGGCGATGTACAGCGCCAGCGCCACAAGCAGGGCGTTGATCACCAGGCCGTACGTCAGGTACTGGACCATGACCTCGCTGTCCGCGCCCCGCCCGTGCATTCTACGGAGCCGGGCGGTGGTCACGGCTCGGGCTGCTGCTTCGGCGGTCGCGGCTCATTGATCACGGCGTCGAGGCCGCGGGCATTGCAGTTCAACGCCCCAAGCGAGCCGTCCACCGGGTCCACCTTACCGCCGTCGTCCTTGCCGTCGCAACCGGTGCTGTAGAGCAGGTACGCCCGCCCGGCGGGGTCCTGGCCGGGGGCCAGGAGGCGGTAGCAGAACGGCTTGCCGGAGAAAGGATCAAGCGGCTGTTCGCTCAGGATGGCGGGGACGAGATCGGACAGGGTCTTGGGGTACGCGCCGTGCTCGGCCTTGAAGGTCTCCAGGGCCAGCATGAGGCGCGTACCGGCGATGGACATCCGGAACTCGTCCTCGGAGGCGAGCTTTCTGCTGAAAAGAGGCGCCACGAGCTGAAGCACGAAGTAGCCGCGTCGCACGTCCGCGTCGACTCCCGCCGTGGGGTCGGGTGCCCTGCCAGCCAACCGCTCGAAGGCGGCCACCTTCGACCAAGCGATCAGGCCGTCGCAGAATGCGTTCGCCTTGGCGACGCTTTGGGCCTTGCTCGGGTAGAAAACACCAAGGGTGTTGCTGATCGGACGGTCCGCAACCTCGAAGGGCACGGGCCCGCCGCGAGAAGCACCCATTTCACTCACCCTGGTGAGTTCGTTTACCCGCGTCAGCAACAGCCGTCCGCTGCCGTGCCCATCGTCGCTGTGGGTCCACTGGATGGCGTCAACTGCGAAAAGCCGCTCCCCTTCCAGCGACAGGGTGATAGGCGGAACGCGGGTCTGTCGGTCCAGCGCCGCCAGCAGCGTCCGGCATGTCGGACCGTCCGGCGGCGACTCGGCCAGTCCGTAACGCAGCTCCTTCATGGCAAGCGAGTTGATCGCGATGCCCAACATGCGATAGAGCAACGTTGACTGCTGCATACAGACGCGCCCCACCGAGAGTGTCTGCTCCAGCGCCGCGGCCTGCTCGGCTCGGTCGCCGGTACCGCTCGCCTCGCACATTCGAGCCGCGCCCAGCCGGGCCAACTGCCTGCATGGGCGCAGTTCCGTCGGATCGTCCAGTATGAGTTCGGCCTTCTGTTTGGGGCGTACGGCGCGCGACGTGGCCGCAAGCCGGGCCAGCTGGTCATACAGCCCGCGCTGCTTGAGCATCCGCATCGTCGCCTGCGTCGTCGCGAGAAGTTCGGGCGGCGCCGGCACGGTGTCGTAGATGGCCGCGTAGTCAATGGGCCAGTTCAGCCAGACGGGCTTGCCGCTTGGCCTGTCGGGCTCGGGACCCACGTTGGCCTTCACCTGCCCCTCGACCTCGTCGAGCGTGCGGATGGCGTCCTGCAGCGCATCCCAGCCGTTCTCGACCTTGTCGCCGGCGTGCGCCCCGGCGGGCTGGTACGACTCGACCAGGTCCACGACCCTCTGCTGGAAGTCCACAGCCGATCCGGGCGTCGCGGTCACGCCAAGGTAGACCTGGTAGCCGACGAACCCGGCGACGCCAGCCAGGAGGGCCAAAACGTTGTTGCGGGCGCGGTACCAAGGCTTGCGGTA
>JBGPGM010000432.1:0-2944 GCA_041483855.1 Phycisphaerae bacterium
GGCCGCGCCCCCCCCCCCCCCCGCCGGGGGGGCCGCCCCCCCCCCCCCCCCCGCCCGGCGCCCCCCCGCGGCGGCGGGGCCGCCCCCCCCCCCGGGGGGGTGGAGCCGGCGCATGAAGAAGATCAAGGCCGAGACGTTCCTGGCGGAACTCAACCGCATCCGCAAGGACCTGGACGAGGACCGTTCCGACGTCGAGTGGCTCACGCTGCACCACGTTTTCTGCTTTGTGTCGTACAAGACCGTCGAGTTTCAGAAGTACCTGGACGAGCAGGCGGCAAAGGGGGCCTTCGACGAGTTCGAGGGGTAGGCGGGTTGGGGGCCCCGGGGGGGGTCAAGTTTCTGCCAGAAAGTCTGTTGCAACCGGGGCGGAAGTCGGCGATAATTACGTGATCGCGGCGTGGGCCCGTCGGGCAGGGCTGGGAGAACCCCGGCCAAGCATTCGGGACGCACCCGCGACGACCGAGAGGCCCGTGTCGGGCCCTTTCGGGCGGTGAGCCGCGGGCGACGGTCCGCGGGAGAACACCCCGGCGGCGAGGCGTACAGCGCTCGTGACGGCTGGGAGGGCTTCTCGGAAAGGAGGTGGTCCAGTGACCTACGGTGACTGTACGAAGGGGCTGCGCCGGTAAAGCCGGCCGCTCGACGGAGCTGGCCGAAAGGCGCAGCCCGAGCATGAATCATGCACGACCGGCGGCCCAAAGGACCGCCGGTTGTTTTTTTGGCGAAATGGACGGGCGCACGACGAGCAACCTGCGGAGCCAATGTGGATGTGCGCTCCGGCGTCTATGGGTGTTGCCCCGCGGCGGCAGCGGCAGCCCCGACTCCGATCACGACGACGAGCAGAACGTAGAAAAGGATCCCGATGATGGCGAGACCAATGCTCACCATGCCGCAGATTTTCCCGGCTTGCGTAAGGCCTCGACCAGATGGATCCATCCGCCCAGCGTCCATCTCCCTCAGGTCCGTGTTGCCCATGACCCACGAGAAGATCCCCAGGATCCACCCAAGGCCGCACCCGAGATCAAAGACGAGCGCGAGGATGCCGAGGACGAGGATCATGGTTCCTCGATGCGGTCTACCCATCGAGGCCATGGGGGCCAGCGTCGGCGGGATCGATTGCGACATGCCGGGTCCTTTCGTCAATGGAGAGAGAGGGCGAGGCGCCTGTTTCGGGGCGTAGCGTACCATGAACCCAGTCAAGGGGCGAACATGGACATACCCCGGTTCGAGGACCATCCGGCGCACGTTGACTCGCTTCTCGAGGCGGTCCTGGCGGCGGCGGACCCCGGCGCAGCGGTGCTGCGCCATTGGCCGCAGGAGTTGGCGGGGCGGCCGTGCCGGGTGGTCGCGGCGGGGAAGGCGGCGGCGGCGATGGTGCTGGGGCTGGTGGAGCGGTGCGGGGCGGAGATCGCGGACGGAGTGGTGGTCGGGCCGCCGGGGGTCGGCGCGCCGCTGGTGGGCCAAGGGACGCACCTGGAGGTTTTCGAGGCGGACCATCCGCTGGCGACGGAGCGGAACGTGCTGGCGGCGCGCCGGGTGGCGGAGTTCGTCGGCGCGGGTGCGGGCGACCCGGGTGCGGCCGGGGGCACGGCGCTGGTCGTGCTGCTGTCGGGGGGCGCTTCGGCGCTGCTGACGCTGCCGGCGGGGGACCTGACGCTGGCGGACGTCCGCGGGGTCACCGGGGCGCTGCTGCGGGCGGGAGCGCCGATCGAGGACCTCAACTGCGTGCGCAAGCACTGCGAGGTGCTCAAGGGCGGCGGCCTGGCGAGGCTCGCGCAGCCCGTTCCGGTCTATGCGCTGATCCTGTCCGACGTTGTTGGCGACCGGCTCGATGTCATCGCCTCCGGACCGACGGCGCCCGATCCCAGCACCTACACCGAGGCGCTGGGCGTCCTGGACCGCTGCGGCGCACGCGGCGCCTGCCCGGCGGTGGCGGCTCACCTCGAAGCCGGCGCCGGCGGGCACCGGCCCGAAACGGTCAAAGCCGGCGATCCGGCGTTGGCGGGGGTCGTCAACACGATCGTCGGCGGCAACGCCATGGCGCTGGACGCGGGCGCGCCACGGGCGGCGGAACTTGGCTTCGAGGTCGCCGAGATCCGGGTCGGCGTCGTCGGCGAGGCACGTGAGGTGGGCCGGCGGCTCGCGGAGCGCCTGCGGTCGGCGCGCGGCAAGGGCGCGGGCGCGACACGGCCGATCGCCATGATCTGGGGCGGCGAGACGACCGTGACGGTCACCGGGCGCGGCTTCGGCGGGCGGAACCAGGAGGCGGCCCTGGGCGCGGCGTTCGGGCTGGCCGGGGAGGAGGGCCTCGTCGTGGCCGCGTTCGCGACCGACGGCGTCGATGGCACCGCCCCGCCCGGTTCGCGGGCGCACGCGGGGGGGATCGTCACGGGCGGTACGCTGGTGCGGGCCCTGGCGCTGGGGATCCAGCCGGAGGCGGTGCTGGGCGCGAACGACAGTTACGCGTTCTTCGAGCAGGTCGGCGCGCCGATCGTAAGGGGGCCGACGGGCACGAACGTGAATGACGTGCTGCTCGGGCTGGCGTACTGAGCCGGGCGGGAGGGGAGCCCGCGCCGGGCCGGGCGGGGATGCACCTGCCGTTTTCCGGTGGCACCGGGGGGGCGTTTGCCGGTAGCATGTACGGCGCGGTCGCGACATGAAAAGGGGTCTTGGATGATCACCGGCGGTATGACGATCCAGCGGATGCTCCTGGGCATGGCCAAGCACGGGGCCTCGGACCTGCACATCAAGGTGGGCGTGCCGCCGACGTACCGCATTAGCGGGATCCTGCGCCCGATCGGGTCCGAGCCGCTGACCGAGGACGAAGCGGACCACCTGCTCGACCCGATTGTACCGGAGAAGAAGAAGCTCATCTTCGAAGAGCGCGGCGACCTGGACTTCGCGACGTACAACGAGGAGGGGGACCGCTTCCGCGTCAACATGTACC
>JBGPGM010000433.1:0-2940 GCA_041483855.1 Phycisphaerae bacterium
CGCCAACCGCATCCTCGAACTGGTCTCTTCCGGCGGGACGTGGCTCGTTGTGCTCCTCTTCCTTCTGGCCACCGTCTGGGCGCCCGTCGTCGAGGAGGCCATCTTCCGCGGCGCCTTTTACCGCCACTTGCGCGGGCGGGTCGGCATGATCGCCGCCGGGCTGGGCAGCGCCACGGTCTTCGCCGCGCTGCACGGGTACATGGTCGAACAGCTGTTCCTGGTCGGGCTGCTCGGGTTCACTTTCGCGCTCATGCGCGAATGGCGCGGTTCGCTGATCGGGTCCATGACCGCCCACTGTGTGCACAACGCCACCTTGCTGACCCTGCTCATCGCCATCTTGAGCCTGGCCGACGGCTGACGCCGGCCCGGGTCGCCCACTTGGCAAGACGCCTGTCGATGGGCATCATTGAGACCCATGGCCGACCAACGACCCAAGGGCAGCGGCCCGTCGTTCGGTTTCAGCGTCCAGGAGGTCTCCGAGAAGGACCTCACCATGACGCGCGCGCTGGCCTGGGGGGGTCGCGCCGGCGGCGACGGCGAGGACCCGGGCGACCGCCGCTGGGAACTCGGCGCGGCGGGCGCCATCCTCCTGCTCCTGCCCCTGGTCATCGCACTCCAGCAGTACACCCTCTGGCTGGGCGGCCAGACCCTCGACGACGCCCCCCAGCGCGTCAAGGTCAGCGAGGTCGTCGAGGACCCGGGCGCCGCCGCGCTCACGGTCAGGTCGAAACTGGCCGTCAAACTGGATTACCTGGAGCGGTCGAAGCAGGCGGAGGCCACCCACTCCCGCCGTTCCGCGCGGCGCAAGCCGCCGCCGCCGCCGGATGTCGGGGAGGATGCCGTCCCCTCGCCCGCCGAGGGCCTTGCGGGCCTCGACGCCATCGCCTGGACTCGCGTGGACCGCCTGCGCGTCGCCATGGTCGCTGGCGAACTGGAAGGGCCAAAGGCCGCCCTGGAGCGCCTCGACAAACTCGGGAAGGAGGCCGAGCCCGGCGGCGATCTCTCCCGTGAGATCGGCTGGCTCCGGTTGCTCTATCAGAAGGGGGCCGCGGCCGTCCCCGACGACGCGGCCCAATCGCTGGCCGCGCGGCACGGCTGGTTCGGCCGCCTGGCCCTGTCGCAAGGCAAGCACCCCAGCGACCCCGCCCGTTGGGAGGTAATCGCCGGCGGACTCTCGATCGTGGAGTTCCTGGTCGGGCTGTTCATCGTGCTGGCGCTGGTCAATGTCATCGGCCTCGCCCTGTGCATCACCGCCGGCGTCAAGTGGACCAACGGCACGATCACCGCCCACTTCGAGCCCCCGGCCCCCGGCGGCAGCGTCTACCTTGAGACCTTCGCCGTCTTCCTCGGCGGCTTCGCCTTCATGCAACTCATCTCCCTGCTGCTCTTCGGCCTGGGCGTCGAAGGCACCACGGTAGCGCTGGGCCTCCAGGAGGTTCTCACCTGGGGCCTTGTCGTTGCCGTCTTCTGGCCGCGCTTCCGCGGCGTGCCGTGGGGCCAGTGGGCCCGCGCCCTGGGCCTGCACCGCGGCCAGGGGGTCGGCAGGGAGATCGTCTGCGGCGTCCTGGGGTACCTGGCCGGCCAGCCCGTCCTGACCATCGGCCGGTACCTCTCTTCGGCGGTGGATGTGGTGATCCACGGCAGCGACCAGCCCGAAGAACCGATCGGCTACGGCATGTTCGAGGCCCCGGCCGGCAACAGTTGGTTCGCCTTCATGCTCATGGTCATGAGCCTCGTCGTCTGGGCCCCGCTCGTCGAGGAGTCCATCTTCCGCGGGGCCCTGTTCAGGCACCTGCGCGGGCGGATGAGCCTGGTCTGGGGTGTGCTCGTCACGGCCGCGGCCTTCGGCATCATCCACCCCTACACCACCGCGGGGCTGATCGAAGTGGCGTTCATGGGGATCGTCTTCGCGTTGCTCCGCCACTGGCGCGGCTCGCTGATCGCCCCCATGGTTGCCCACGCCCTGCACAACGGCCTGGTCTCCGCCGTCTCCGTCGGCGTGGTCGTGATGCTCGGGGAATGACGGTGGGCGTGGGGGCCGGCGCGCCCTAGATCGCCGGCCGTTTCGTGGCGAACTCCGTCCCCCGCTCGAACATCCGCGCGATCCGCAGCAACTCGCTCTCCCCCAGCGCCGGCCCGATCAACTGCACGCCCACCGGTAAGCCGCCCTCGGTGAACCCGCCCGGCACTGTGATCCCCGGCAGCCCCGCCAGGTTCACCCCCACCGTGTACACATCCTCCAGGTACATCGCCAGCGGATCCGCCATCTTCGAGCCGATCGCAAACGCCGGCCCCGGCGATGACGGCAGCAGGATCGCATGGCACCCGGCGCGGAACGCCCGGTCGTAGTCCTGCTTGATCAGCCGTCGCACCTTCAGCGCCGTGGTGTAGTACGCGTCGTAGTAGCCGCTCGACAGCACGTACGTGCCCAGCATGATCCGGCGCTGCACCTCCCGCCCGAACCCCTCGGCCCGCGACCTGGAGTACAGCGCCGCCAGGTCGTCCGCCGGCCCCAGCGCCGCCCGCCGCCCGTACCGCACCCCGTCGAATCGCGCCAGGTTCGACGACGCCTCCGCCGGCGCGATGATGTAGTACGCCGCGATCCCGTGCTCCGTGTGCGGCAGGTCGATCTCGACGACCCGTGCGCCCAGCGACGTGTACACGCGGACCGCGTTCTCCAGCGCCGCCGCCACCGCCGGGTGATTCGACGCCGACCTCGCCTGCGCCGGCACGCCCAGCACCAGGTCCTCCACCGGCGTCTGGAGGTCCTTGCACAGGTCGGCCACTGGCACATCCGTCGACGTCGAATCGTGCGGGTCGTGCCCGCACAGCACGTTCATCGCCGCGGCGCAATCCGCCACCGTCCGCGTCAGCGGCCCGATCTGGTCCAGGCTCGACGCGAACGCCACCAGCCCGTACCGCGACACCCGCCCGTACGTC
>JBGPGM010000434.1:0-2937 GCA_041483855.1 Phycisphaerae bacterium
AGGGCGTTGGTCGGCATCCACCCGCACAGACGAACGGTCAAGACATCGGGCAGGTTGACGCCCGGTGGCAGAGGCCCGTCGTTGCCGGAGTCGGTGCGCCGGATGACGGCGTCGGCGGGGTCGTTCCAGACGGCGACGGCCCCTGGTTGCGCGAACGCGCCGGTCGAGAGGGACAGGGCCGCGGAGGCGATCGTGGCGGTGGTGCGGCCGGCCTTCATCGCTTGGCGACCTCCGTGATGTACTGGTCCAGGTGGTAGTGCTTGATGCGGTAGCGGAGGCTGCTGCGCTGCATGCCGATGAGTTTGGCGGCGCGCGACACGTTCCCCTTGGTGTACTCAAGGGCCTGCATGATCAGCGTCCGTTCGACGTCGTCGGCGGTGTGGATACCGGATGCAAAGTCGAAGACGAGGGGCCCCGTCGTGCCCGACCCCCGGGTCCCATTCGCACGCGCCAGATGCTCGGTTGCGGGCGCCGGCGCGACCGGCTCATCCGGTTCCGCGAGGATCGTGGGCAGCGCGGGAGCCAGGCCTAGGTCCGGCGGCTCGATGACCTGCTGGTCGGCGAGCATCGCGGCCCGCTGAACGGCGTTGACGAGTTCACGGACATTGCCGGGCCAAAGGTGGTGGCGGATCGCCTGCACCGACGCCGGGCTGAAAGTCATGCCCGCCCGCCCGTAGCGGCGAGTGAGGCGCTCCAGGCTCGCCTCGGCGATGAGCATGGCGTCATCCTGGCGTTCGCGCAGGGGCGGGATCCGGACGGTGAAGGCGTTCAGGCGGTAGAGCAGGTCGCGCCGGAAGGACCCCGCCTGGACGCGCTGCTCCAGGTCCTGGTTCGACGCCGTGATGACCCGGGCGCGGACCGAGCGCTCCTTGCTGCCGCCGACGCGCCGGAAGGCGCCGTGCTCGACGACCAGCAGGAGTTTGGACTGCAGGTCCAGGGGCATCTCGCTGATCTCGTCGAGGAAAATAGTGCCGCCGTCGGCCATCTCGAAGAGGCCAGGGCGGGCTTCGCGGGCGTCGGTGAAGGCGCCCTTGTCGTGCCCGAAGAGTTCGGATTCGACGAGCGTGGCGGGCAGGGCCGAGCAGTTGACGTGGACGAAGGGAGGGGCCACGCCCCCCGACCCGGGCTTGTGGAGGGTCCGCTCGTTCGTCTCGGCTTGTGAGTGGATGTAACGGGCCAGGACGCCCTTGCCCACGCCCGTCTCGCCCAGCAGCAGGATCGACGGAAGGCTGGCGTCGCCGCTGCTCGCGCCGATCGGCGCGGCGCCCAGGCCGCCGGGTCCGGGGGTTGGCTTGGGCGCGCTCGCCGGGGAGCCGATGGGGATCCGCGCCAACCGCCGGGCGACGCCCAGCGTGCCGAGCCAGGCGGCGCTGCGTCCGATCAGGTCCTGGTACTGTTCGCGGGTCTGCTCGAGGCGCTCGTAGAGGCGCACGCGCCGGGCGAGGCGCCGGTGCTCGAGCCACTTGTCGATCTGCAGGATCAGTTCCTGCATGCTCAGAGGCTTCTGGAGGTAATCGTCGGCCCCGTCGCGCATGGCGGCGACGGCGGTCTCGACGGTGCCGAAGGCGGTCATCACCACGATGACGCCGTCGTAGCCCTCGGTGCGGAGCTCGCGCACCAGGTCGATGCCGCTCTCGCTGCCCAGCATGACGTCGGTGAGCACGAGGTCGAAGTCGTGTTGGCGCCACAAGTCGCGGGCGTCATTCGGACAAGACGCCTCGCTGACTTCATGCCCGGCCTTGGCGAGCGTGCGTCGGATCGAGAACCGCAGGTTCTCCTCGTCTTCTATGGTCAGAATCCTGGCCACCCTGCGCTCCTGCTTGGCCAGTATTGGCCAGTTCCTGGCCGAGTCCAGCCGGGATATCAAACGGAATCCGAACGACAAACGCAGCGCCAATCACCCCGGACGGGGCACCGAGGCCCTTTCCGTGCCCGGGTTCCACAGTGATACGGCCGCCGTGGGCCCTGACCACCTGTTGAGCCAATGCAAGACCGATGCCGTTCCCGTCGCGTTTCGTGGTGAAGTATGGCTTGAAGATCTTGTCGTGCAACTCAAGGGGTACTCCGGGGCCCTGATCGCTCACACGGACCTCCCAATCTTCGCCATCTTCACTGGCGCGGGCCTGGATTCGGACCGTTCCGCCGGGAGGCGAGGCTTGGATCGCGTTGGTGACGATGGCCACCAGGGTGTGCTCAAGGTGCCGGGCGTCGAAGGTGGCAACCTCGGGGGCTTGGGCGTCATCGAGTTCGAGGAGCACGCCCTTGGTCCGGGCCATGGGCCGATGGGCCTCGATGACGCCGGCCAGGACGGCGCGCACCTGGCCGCGCTCGGGGCGGATCGCCAGCGGCCGGGTGACGCCCAGCAGGTCGGCCAGCCATTTCTCGAACCGGTCCACGGACGCGATGATGCGGTCCTGATTCTGGCGCACGTCCGAGCCGGGGGCCAGCTCGTCGCGGCTGACCTCTGCCAGGCCGCGGATGCCGGCCAGGGGGTTGCGCAGATTATGGGCCAACCGGCGGACCATCTCACCGACGGCGGCGAGGCGTTCGCGCTCGACGCGTTCTTCCTGCATGGCCAGGACCATGGCGGCCATGTGGTTGACCTCGCCGCTGAGCTGGGCCAGTTCGTCGCGCCCCTGGACGGGCAGGCGGTGGTCGAGGTCGCCGGCGGCGATGCGTGCCGCGGCGGTGCGCAGGGCGGCAACGGGGTGCACGACCCATCGTCGGAGGAGGATCAGTCCGAGGGATCCGACCAGGACGGCGGTGACGAAGGCGAAGGCCAGGACCTGGAGGAGCCGGACGCGGATCTGATCGGCGTAGACGACGGCCTGCTCGGTGTCGGCGAGGATGCGGAGTTCGGCGCGGTCGAGCAGTTTCTGGAGAGTGGCGTGTTCGCCGATCGCGTCCTGGCGCGCGGCCTCGACCGCCTTGACCCTC
>JBGPGM010000435.1:0-2936 GCA_041483855.1 Phycisphaerae bacterium
CGTCCCGCTGGTTAACCCCAACGCCTTCGCCGTCAACTACACCATCATTGCCCGCTACGAGGTAGGCGACCGCGACCAGGTGATCGCGGCCGGCACAATCGGGGCCAACAGCCGCGGCGGGATCACCATCAACACGCGCAACAACCCCTCGGGCGCGCTGGTCCGCACCGACACGCCGTACGCGCTGGAGATCCAGTCCGACGGGCAGCTGGGCGCGACCTTCAGCCACTACGACTTCGGCGTGACGACGGGCGAGAACTTCTCCGGCCACCTCTCGACGACGTGGGCCTTCTCCGAGGCCCACCGCGACGCGATCAACTTCCGCGACTTCGTCCTGTACTACAACCCCAACAACGCCACGGCCCACCTGCAGATATCCCTGGTCTACACCGACGGGACGACGGTCACTTTCGGGCGCACCGTGGACGCGCTGCGGCGCAGCGGCCTGAACTTCACCAACGACACGGCGCTGACGACCGACGGGGTTTTCGGCGTGCGGATCACGTCCGACCAGCCGATCATCGCTTCGCTCTCGTCGTACGACATCGCCCACAGCCGCGGGTTCGGCCTGCTGGGCAACTCCGACGGCGGCGACACGGCCGGGGCCGTGCCGACGATCTCGGACGGCAACGGCGTGGAGGCGAGCATCTCGGTGCTCAACACCACGGGCACGACCGCGACGGTGACCGTCACGGCGCACTACATCGTGGCCAACCTGCCGGACCTGACGCGCGTGCTCAGCGTGCCGGGCAACGGGCGGCTGGGGATGAGCCTGGCGGCGTTCGGGCTGACCCCCGGCCAGTTGGCCGGCCTGCGCTACACCTCCACGATGCCCGTGACCTTCACCGCCATCGAGTACAAGGACGGCGACGGCGACGCGACGGCCACGGGCACCGACGGGGCCACGACCGCCCTCTTCGGCGACGCCTTCGTCAACCCCGCGACGGCGGGCATCACCTACATCGAGACACTGGGCCTCTATAACCCCGCGGCCAATAGCGTGAACGTCACCATCACGTTCCTGTTCTTCGACGGCACGTTCTCGGCGACCACGCTGAGCGTGGACGGGCACGGCTTCGCCAAGGTGCAGATCGACCAGGTGGTCGCGCCGCTGCTGCCGGCGGGCCGGGCCGACTTCTCGATCCGCGTGGACGCGGCCACGCCGATCGTGTCGATGTTCACGCACTACGACCTGTTCCTGGGCGGCGGCTGGAGCACGCTGGGGGCGCCGGTCGGGCTCACCAACCCGCTCTCGAGCATCACCTGAGCCGCGCCGGCGACGCCGGCCCGTGCAGGGCCGGACCCTGGTCAAGAAAAAGAGGGGCACGGCCGAGCCGGTCGTGCCCCTCTTTCGTTGTCGCTGTCGGCGCCGCGATCCCCGCGTTCACGCCCTCATGGTCCACCGGTCGCGTCGGACGCGGCCGCGGCCCCCGGTTTCTTGATCGTGGGGTTGCCGGCGCTGACCCATTCCCTGAGCCCGCCGCTGTACCACCGGACCGCCTTGTGGCCGGTGGCCATCAGCCGCTTGGTCATGGCCCGCGCCACCGGGCTGCCCGGGTCGTCGCCATAGACGATCAGGTTCTTGTACTGACTGACCTTGGGATCGACGCCGCCCTGGCGCTCTTCGACGGCGGTCAGGGCCAGATTGATCGCGCCGGGGAGGTGCTCGGCCTGGTACTCCCGGGCCGAGCGTGGATCGATCAGGAGAGCGAACCCCTCCTTCTTGGTCTGAGTCATCTGCCGCACCTCGGCGGTGGTCACAGACCGGATTTCGGCGTCCGTAATGTTTCGCTCGCACCCTGTCGCCATCGCGATCAGGCCCAGAAGAGCCCAAGAGAGGCAACGTCCCGGTCCGCGGCGGGTAATGTCAGTGAGCATTCCCCCTAGAATAGCCGTATCGGGGCGGTTGTTCATGCCAAGGGGGAGCGCGGGCGGCATGCCTACAGTTCGCGGCAGAGCGCGGTTGGGGTTGGGCGGGAAAGGAGTGCTGAGCGGGCTTGGGCTGGACGGCGGGCGTGATCTGGTGCATGGTGTCGCTGGCGACCCCCGTAACTGGGGGGGGCTGGCATTCCAGGCTCGATCCCAGGCCAGCCGCCGGGCAGGACGAGCACGTGAAGGCCCGGCTGGTCTCGGAGCGGTCAATGCTCACACCGGGGCAGACCGCGTCCCTGGGCATCAGCTTCGAGATCGACGATGGCTGGCACGTGTACTGGGATGGCGCCAGCGACACGGGAACGCCGATCCGGGTCAGTTTCACCGCCCCTGCGGGGTTCAAGGTCGGCCCCATTCTGTGGCCGGCGCCAAAGCGGCTCGCGTCCGCGGGCGACATCCTCGACTACATCTACGAGAAGCGAGTCACGCTGATCGTGCCGGTCGAGGTCCCTGCCGATGCCGCGGTACGGTTCGCCGACAAGCCCATTCCTTTCCACGCTGCCCTGAACTGGGTGGTGTGCAAGGATGTCTGTAAGTTCGGAAAGAGTGAGGTATCAGCATCGCTACCCTTGGGCGAGAGCGGCGCGGTGGGGCAGCCGGGCAAGGATGGGGCGCTCTTCGTCGAGGCGCGAGCGCGGATTCCGAAGGACCTGTCATCGGACCAGCGATTGGTGCGGACCCACTGGGAGGGTGACCGTCTCTTGATCGAGGCTCCGGGGGCCGCCGGCCTTTTGTTCTACCCGGGCAACGAGTGTGCAACGATGGTCAGCCCGATCGAGCAGGGAGAATCCAGGACAGGCCGGCTCGGCATCGATTTCAAGCCCGACGCGGGCAAGGTCGGGACGGTCACGGGCGTGCTGGAAGTGCGGCACCCCGAGGGGAAGGCGACCGAGTTCTACCGGCTGACGCTGGCCGGCGGGGAGGGAAACCCAAAGCAGTCGAGGTGAAGACGAACAGGATGCCGTTCCGACGGGTGGGCCCGGTGTGTTGCCGGTGCCGCGGCC
>JBGPGM010000436.1:0-2933 GCA_041483855.1 Phycisphaerae bacterium
GATCTCGCTGGGCCAGTCCCGCACCTGGCCTTCACCGGGCCACTTGCGCGTGGCGTCGATGCCCATCTTGCTGCCGGCGCCTTCCATCGGGGCGGCGTGATCCAGAATGTCGAGCGGGCCGTCGATCATCATGATGTCGCGCTTGGGATCGACGTTGCCGGCGACGTGGAACATCACATCATCCACGCTGTGCACGTCCACATCCTCATCGACGACGACAATCATCTTGGTCCATGCCATCTGGCCCGCGCCCCATATCGCGCTCATCACTTTGCGGGCGTGATACGGGTATTCCTTCCTGATCTTCACGAACGCGCACGAATGGAACACTCCGAACATCGGCAGGTCGTAGTCGATGACGTCGGGGATGATGGTCCGCAGCAGCGGCAGGAACAGGCGTTCCGTCGCCTTGCCCATGAAGTAGTCCTCCTGCGGCGGCAGGCCGACGATCGTCGTGGGGTAAATCGGATCCTTGCGGTGCGTGATCGCCGTCACCCGCATGATCGGGTAGCGGTCCGGCAGCGAGTAGAACCCGGTGTGGTCGCCGAACGGGCCCTCGATGACGGCCTCGGGTCCCAACGGTGCGCCGCTCGGGAGTCGCGGGTCGAAGCCGACGACGCCGGCCCTCTGAGACACATACCCCTCGATCACCATCTCCGCATTCGCCGGCACATCCAGCGGCACAGTCTTGCACCGGACCAGGGGGATCGACCCGCGGTTGAGGAACCCCGCCAGCAGCAGTTCGCTGATCCCGGGCGGCATGGGAGCGGTCGCGGCGTACGGCAGGACGGCCTCGCCTCCCAGGACGATCGCCAGGGGCATCGGCTCGCCCTTGGCCTTCCACGAGCGCCAATGGCGCGCCCCGTCGTGGTGCACGTGCCAGTGCATCGCCAGCCGGTCCTTGCCCAGCAACTGGGCCCGGTACATGCCGACGTTGCGGCTCTGCGGGTTGGGCTGGCCCGCATCGTCAGCGTGGATCGTGTGCATGCCGCCGAACGTAATGTACCGCCCGCGGAAGGATCGGTCCCACTCGGCGCCGGCCTCGACGCCCGCGATGCCGTCGTTGGCGCCGGCCGGGTAACCCACCGCCGCCAGGTCCCCATCCAGTGGCCAGCAGCGGATCATGGGCAGGCGCGTCAGGTCGACGCCCCCCCCACTCCCCCCACGTCCGCCGCCGTTGGTCGGCGTAACGACCTCCTGGCAAATCCCCGACTTGACGACCTTGGGCGGGATTCGCGAGAGCTCCAGCAGTTCGGGCAGTTTCTGGAGTTTGGCCAGCAGCGTCGGCGGCGGCTCCGGCTTGATGAGCCGGCCCAGCCGCTCGGCGAGAACGTCCAGCCCGCCCGGCGCGTGGCCCGCGTCGATCCCCGGCCCGGCATCGTTGCACCCCAGCGCGATCTCCATGCGCCGATACGATCCGAACGCGTTGATCAGCACGGGGATGTCGGAGCCCTCGACGTTCTCAAAGAGCAGTGCCTTGCCTCCCAGGTGATGGTGGCGCGGGTCATTGCGCTGCGTGCTCAGGCTCGCCCGGTGCGGCGCCGGCGACTTGCTTACCCGGTCCGCCACGGCCGCGATCTCCAGCACCGGGGAGACGGGCGACTTGATCCGGTGAAGTTCTCCGGCCACCTCCAGGGCGGCGACAAAGTCTCGCGTTGTTTCGTACATTGGTGCAGCGTATGTCAAGCGACACGATCAAGCCTCCCGGCTCGGCCAACCCCGAGCCCGAGCCGCTCAAGAAGGCCCAGGACTACGCGGCGGAGCTGGATTGGCCCGGATACTACCGTGCCGTGCTGGGCAAGCCGCCGCGCGACACGCTGCTGGCCGCCCTGGAGGCCTTCGACCACGAGGACGCCGGCGCGGGCTCGCGGCCCCCCACGCCGCGCTTGGCCATCGACCTGGGCTGCGGCGAGGGGCGCGACACCATCGAACTGCTCCGTCGCGGCTGGCGCGTGCTGGCCATCGATGACCATGCCGACGCCTTTGTCCACCTGGCCCCTCGCGTTCGGCCCGAGGACGCCCCTAGGCTCGAAACCCGCGTGGCGGGATTCCAAAGGACCCCCCTGCCATCGGCCGATCTGGTCAACGCCAGTTACGCCCTGCCGTTCTGCGAGCCGGCCGACTTCCCCGTCCTGTGGGACCGGATCGTCCAGTCAATCCGCCCCGGCGGCCGCTTCGCGGGGCAACTCTTTGGCGACCGGGACGCCTGGGCCGCCCTGCCGGGCCGTTCGCACCAGACGGAGGACCACGCGAGATCACTCTTGGATAGCTTCGATGTCGAACAGTTCCGGATCGAGGAGAATGATTCGCCATCCACCACGGGCCCGGTCAAGCACTGGCATGTGTTCCACATCGTGGCCCGCAAGCGGGGTTGACGCGGGGGAATGACGGACCGACTTCTCATGACTGACGTGCTCGCCGAATCCCCCGCTCCCTCCGCCGCCGACCTGGCGCTCGACCTGCGCCATGTCGCCAAGACGTACGGCGGGCGGTTCGGGCGCGGCGGTGTGCAGGCGCTACGCGGCATCAACATGCAGGTTCACCTGGGCGAGATCTTCGGCCTGCTCGGCCCCAACGGCGCGGGCAAGAGCACGCTGGTCAAGATCCTCATGACCGTCATCCGTCCGACGCACTGCGAGGGCACGATGCTCGGCCGGCCCGTCGGCCACAAGGCCGCGTTGGAACGGGTGGGGTACCTGCCCGAGCACCACCGCTTCCCCGACTACCTGACGGGCTGGCAGGTGCTCGACTTTTACGGAGCGCTGGGCAACGTGCACCGGCGCGACCGGCGAGCCCGCGCGGGCGAACTTCTCGAACTGGTCGGCCTGACACAGTGGCAGTCCAAGAAGGTCAAGGGCTACTCCAAGGGCATGCGCCAGCGCCTGGGCATCGCCAACGCCCTGATGAACGACCCGGACCTGGTCGTGCTCGAC
>JBGPGM010000437.1:0-2919 GCA_041483855.1 Phycisphaerae bacterium
ACGATGACGTCATAGGGGGAGCTTCCAGCGGTGGTGGTGAACTCAAAGAGGGAGACGAATGAGTTGCGCCCGCGCACCGCCGCCGCGGGGATGGGCGCAGGCTGCATCGGATTCGCCGGGTCACAACCCCAAGCGAACGACCGCGTGCCCAAGGTGGCGTCGATCGCGGTCAGGGCCGTGAAGGGATCACTGGAGGGCAGACCGTTGCCGGGCGGATTGGGCGCGAAGTTCCACGGCGCAAGCCGCCCCGGCGTACGGGTATTGGGCCCAAAGAAGTTATTGATGGTGAGGGTGCCGACGTTCCAGCCGAGGAAACCACCGGCCGGAGCAGCGCTAACGCCGTCATCGAACACGCCCATCTGGATGCGGATCCGGTGAGAGGTGTTCGGGAGCACCACCAGCGTGTTCAGGGGAATGACGGTGTCGACCGTGCCGACTCGCTCGACGAATCGGACTTGGAAGTTGTAGGCCTGGGCGCTGGACGCGATGCCCAGTCCGGCCACCGCAAGAATACCGAACAACATCTTCTTCACAGGGATCTCCTTCCGATATGGGGGGCAGTAGGGAAACCACAACAACGACGAGCGAAAGATACATCAGGGCATTTGGCCTGTCAAGACAAAAAGAGCGAAAAACGATACGGGATTTCCAGGGTTTGTCCACACGGGGCTATGGCCGGATCTGCACACGTAAACCATTGTGGATAAAGGATTTGAAGCAGATAACTGGCCCGGAATTCATCGCCTGGCCGGCTCGGGGGTCGAAGATTCTGGGCGCATTCTGAACAGTTCCAGTCGCAATTGCCCCCCCTCTTTCTGTGGCCCCACCAACACATACGGCTGTGCTTCGTCAGTTGTCAATCTCGCCAGCACAGGGTCGGGGACTACGCCAACCGGAACGCCGATGGTTGGGCCCATGGGGCCCTGTGCGGTCGGCACGCTCGAAGGACTTGCGTATCGCTGGTACATCAAACCGCGCGGCGTCGTCAGCAGGTAGCCGTATTGGCCGTTGCTCGTTCCCTCGGCCATCGGGGCCGCGGCGATCGAGGCGGGCGCCAGCAGCGCCAGCGATCCCGACTCGGGATCGAGAACGGCCATGCGGGCCTGCTCGGGGTGGCAGAAGAGGAAAAGGCCGCTGAGCGGGCTCGCAGTCGAGTACGCGTCGGCATCGGGGTTATGGGCGGGCGCGGCGGCGGTGCGGCGCGGGGCGGGCAACGGTGTCTGGATTGCCGCCACGGCTTGGAAGGCGCCGATGCGCCCGCCCCCCGCCGCCGACGACATAGACAGCGTCAGCCGCGAGCGGACCAGCAGGGAGGTCGGCGCCGGAGGCTCGGCCGGCGGCGCGGCGGACGGTTCGGGACGGACGATGAGGGCGTCCGTTCCACCCCCCACCCCCCCACTCGCCGGCGCGGGCGAGATCGCGAAGACGAGGAAGTCGCGCGGGCTGTCCGAGAAGACGGGGAAGTCGTAGGACTCGGCGTCGGAGGCGAGGGTGAGTTCGCCCCCGCGCCCGTTCCGTCCGACTGCGCGGTAGACGAGTACCGTGCGCTCGGCGCCGGCGGCGCGCCGGGCGTAGGCAAGTTCGCCGCGCGGGCCGAGCGTGGCGTGGGCGTTGACGTTGGCGTCCTGGACGAGCCAGGTGAGTTGGCCGGTGACCCAGGCGATGCGCCCGATCCAGCGGGCGCCGCCGGCCTGCGGGGCCTCGACGAGGAAGCCCTGGTTGTCGGCGGAGCGACCCAGCATCAGGCCGGGGGCAAGAACCTGGGGCCAGATGACGGCCGTCACCTCGCCGGCCTTCGCGCCCAGCTGGAAGGCCAGGATGCGCGTGCCCGCGGGGACTGTCGCGGCGGGCTCGGCCAGCAGCGTGGGCCAAGAGGGGGCCTGGCCGGTCTGGGTCGCCAGGAATCGGCCGTCGGGGGAGAAGAGGGGAAGAACCTGGCCGTCGTAAGGGACGGAGCCGAGCGGGACCATGGCCACGACGACGCGGGCGACGATGGTCGCACGCGGGTCGATGGGCCTGGTGAGCGGCCCGGCGGGTAGTTGGATCGGCGCCCCGGGCGCGCCGGGGCTCGCGGCCGTTCGGACGGGTGCGGCGGGCTTGGGGTGCTCGGTGATGCAGCCGAGTGCGGCGAGGGCGACCAGGCCGGGGGTGATCCAGCGGCTCATCCGTTGGGGCCCTTGCTGGGGGGCTCGACGACCCCCGGGCCGATGGTGGGAGGCTTGAGCTGCTTCTCGAGTTCCTCCAGCCGCTTGCGCGGCGCCTCGTTGAGCCTTTCGGAATCCTGGTCGTTCTCGACGACGATGGGGGTGATGAAGGCGACGAGTTCCTTGTCGGTCTTGGACTTCTCGACGGAACGGAAGAGCAGCCCGATCAAGGGGATGTCGCCGAGGAGGGGGATCTTGCGCTTGATGTCGGAATCCTCGGAGCGCAGGATGCCGGAGACGACGACGGTCTGGCCGTCCTGGACGATGAGCTGCGTGGTGGTCTGGCGGCGGTCCACGATGAACCCGCCGAAGAGGGTCTGGGTCGGCTGGATGGAGGAGAGCTCCAGGTCGATCTTCAGGTCCACCTTGCGGGTGACGGTGATGCGGGGGCGGACGCGGAGCTGGATGCCGACGGCGCGGTAGTCGAAGGACTGGACGATGTTGCCCTGGGTGTTGGGCTGGGACTGGGTGATGAAGGGGATGTCCTGGCCGTCGAAGAAGACCGCTTCCTGGTTGTCGCTGGTGAAGATGCGCGGCTCGGAGAGGATCTTGATGTCCGTCTTCTGGGCCAGGGCCTGGAGCAGGAGGTGCAGGTTCACGCCGATGTTGAGCACGGAGGTGTCGAAGAGGCTGGCGACGAGGTCGTTCTTGGTGCCGGTGAAGGGCTGGGTATTGGTGCCGGAGGGGCCGATGCTGACGGTGTTCTCGGCGTTGG
>JBGPGM010000438.1:0-2916 GCA_041483855.1 Phycisphaerae bacterium
GACGACGACGTTGGGCTTGACGGTCTTGACGCTGGGATCGACCCAGAGCATGACCGGTCCGTGGAAGTTCTGGATGTCCACGCCTGTCTCGGCATTCCAGCCGATGGCGGGCGTCTGGACCGTGGTCGGCAGCCGCATTCGGCGGGCGCAGCCGGATTCCGCCGCAGCCGCCATCGTCAACAGCCAGGCGGCCAGGGTTACGCGCACCACCAGGGACAGCCGATTGAGGCACAGGGGTCGGAGGGCAGTCATACACGCATCTCCACGCTTTGGCGGGCAATGGGCAACGTCCACCAGAGTGTAGTATCGGCCGCCGGACGGGATCGGGTTGGGGCGGTCGGCACTCCGACGGCGCCACCGGCATGGGTCTCCAGCGATGCGGCGCCATGCGGCTTCTCCCGGGGAACTTGCCCCCAGGGCTTGACCGAACCTCAAACGGGCGATCTAATGGGGGGAAGCCTGGCGACGGGCCGGGCAAGGCACATCGGCCGCTCCCGCGACCAAGGGGATGGGACCGGCCGTTCATGGCGTATGTTCTGACTTGGCCTGACGAATCCAGGGATGGCCGCGCAAGCGGGCCCCGGGGACGAACTGCCCGGATCGGAACGGACCGCCCGCGTCGGTGGGGCGCACCAGCGCCCGCGGCGTGCATAGATTGAGAGCGAAGATCGTGACCGAAAAACCGCTGGACCGTTTCGTCAGTTGGGGCATGGCGTGATTCTGCGCGGCCTGGCCCCTCCCCGGGCGTTGCCGGGGTCCAGGCTCCACGGAGTGGTTTTGCGCGCACATATCGCGCGCCAACGGCTCGTCGGCCCTGTCGCTCTCATCTGAACGGCCCCCCGCGCCCGGCCGGCCATCGCGGCCGGGCGCACCACCCTCCCCGGTCGCCCGCGGCCCTGACCGTCGTGCCGGCACACGCCGGCGCGCCCGAAGGGACAGTGGCGACATGGTGCATCCCGCAACCGTACTCGGTCAGATCGACGCGACGGCCATCGGCATCGGGGTCGGCGCGCTGCTCGTCGGGGTGGCGCTCGGATTCATTCTGGTCGGCCTGATCCGCGGGCAGACGATCGGCAAGGCCCGGGCGGAGGCGTCGCAGGTCATCTCCCGGGCCGAGGCCGACGCCCGGAACATCGCCCAGAAGGCCGAACTCGACGCCGAGAAAATGGTCTTCGACCGCAAGGAGAAGTTCGAGGTCGAGACCGAGGCCGTCCGCAAGGACCTCCGCGAGAACGAGCGCCGCCTGACCAAGCGCGAGGACCTGCTGGACAAGAAGATGGAGACGCTGACGGCCAAGGAAGAGCACTTGACACGCACCGCCGACGCCCTCAAAGCCCGCGAAGCGCTGGCCGCCAAGCAGGAGGAGGAGGTCCAGGGGGTTCTGCGCCAGCAGAAAGACCGGCTGCTCCAGATCGCCGGGCTAACGCAGGAACAGGCGCGCGAGGCGTTGCTCCAGCGCGTCGAGGAGGACGCCCACCTGGAAATGGCCAAGGTCGTCTCCAGGGCCGTGGACGACGCCCAGGCGGAGGCCAAGAAGCGGGCCCAGGAGATCACGCTGATGGCGATCCAGCGGTACGCCACCGAGCACACCGCCGACGCCACGGTGCGCGCCGTGCCCATCCCATCGGACGACATGAAGGGGCGCATCATCGGGCGCGAGGGGCGGAACATCCGCGCCATCGAGAAGGCCACCGGCGTGGACATCATCGTGGACGACACCCCCGGCGTGATCGTCGTTTCCTGCTTCGACAAGGTCCGCCAGGCCGTGGCCGTCGAGTCCCTCCAGCGCCTCATCGCCGACGGACGCATGCACCCCTCCCGCATCGAAGAGGTCGTCGAGAAGGTCAAGGGGGAGATGGACGAGCGCATCGTCAAATCGGGCAAGGACGCCGTCATGGAGGTCAACTTGCGCGGCGTGCACCCCAAGGTCGTCGAGGCCATGGGCAAGCTCAGTTTCCGCACCAGCTACGGCCAGAACGTCCTGCGCCACTCGATCGAGGTCGCCTACCTGTGCCAGATCATCGCGGAGCAGCTCGGCCTGGACGGGACGGTCGCCCGACGCTGCGGCTTCCTGCACGACATCGGCAAGGCGATGGACCACGAAATGGAGGGCGGGCACCCCAAGATCGGCATGGACTTCGCCAAGCAGTACGGCGAGAAGGAGCCGGTGCTCAACGCCATCGGCGGGCACCACGCCGACATCGCCTCCACGTCGTTCTATACACCGATCGTCATGGCCGCGGACGCCGTGTCGTCCGCGCGGCCCGGCGCCCGGCGTGAGAGCATGGAGAAGTACGTCCAGCGGCTGACGCAGCTGCAGGACATTGCGATGGCCCAGCCAGGTGTGACCGAGGCGTACGCCATCCAGGCCGGGCGCGAGGTGCGCGTCATCGTCAAGCCTGACCAGATCGACGACGTGGACGCGATGCGGCTGGCACGGGACGTGAGCAAGAAGATCGAGGAGACGCTTGACTACCCGGGCCAGATCAAGGTGACCGTGGTGCGCGAGACCCGCGCGACGGAGTACGCGCGGTAGCGGCGGAAGCCGCTGGTAAATCGATGGGTGTAGGGGCGATTCGCGAATCGCCCCTACCTAAGTCAAACGAACAGCCGTGAACGTCCTCATGATCGGCGACGTGATCGGGAAGCCGGGGCGGTAGGCCGTCGCCGGACTGCTGCCGTCGCTGCGTGAGGAGCTCAAGCTAGACCTCGTAATCGCGAACGGCGAGAACGCGGCGGCCGGACGCGGGCTGACGCCCGGGACGGCGCAGGAGCTGTTCGATGCGGGCGTCGACGTGATCACGTCCGGCAATCACATCTGGGACCAGAAGGAGATCATCCCCATCCTGGACCAGGAGGCGCCCATCCTGCGGCCGCTCAACTACCCGCCCGGCGTGCCGGGCCGCGGCTTCGTCA
>JBGPGM010000439.1:0-2905 GCA_041483855.1 Phycisphaerae bacterium
CACCCCCGGGCGGCCCGGCGGTCCATGCAGGGCACGATCAGCACCCGGCGGGCGGGGCGAAGAAGCAGGTCAGGAAATCGAAGAAATCCTGGCTGTTGGTGACGCCGTCGTGGTTGAAGTCGGCGTGCCCGGCGAAGAAGGAGGTGAGGAAGTCGAAGAAGTCCTGGCTGTTGACGCCGCCGGCGTTGTTCCAGTCGCAGGGGCAGGCCACGCGGAGATCCCAGGTGTCGCCCAGTTTGCCGGCGCCGCTGCCGCCGCCGAAGAGGACGGTGATCCGGCGCGCGGCGTCGTAGGCCATGGCGTGGCTGAAGCGGCCCGAGGGGCCGGCGATGACTCGTTGGGTCCAGGCCGCGCCGTTCCACTCCCAGGTGTCGCTGAGGGTGAAGCCGAAGTCGTAGCCGCCGAAGAGCACGGTGACGGCGCGGGCTGAGTCGAAGGCCATGGCGTGGAACTCGCGTTCCGGGGCTCCGGTGTCGGAGCGCTGTGTCCACGCGGTGCCGTTCCACTCCCAGGTGTCGCCGAGGTAGTTGCCGTTGAAGCCGCCGAAGAGAACGGTGACGTGGCGCACCGAGTCGTAGGCCATCGCGGGAGCGTAGCGCGCCGAAGGGCCGGAGACGGGGCGCTGGGTCCACGCCGTCCCGTTCCACTCCCAGGTGTCGCCGAGGAAACCGCCGTTGTAGCCGCCGAAGAGGACGGTGACGGCGCGCGCCGAGTCGTAGGCCATCGCGTGGAACTGGCGTGCCGGGGGGCCGGATACGGGGCGCTGCGTCCAGGCCGTGGCGTTCCACGTCCAGGTGTCGGCGAGGTAGCCGGTGTCGAAGCCGCCGAAGAGGACGGTGACGGCGCGCGAGGAGTCGTAGGCCATGGCGTGGGCCTGGCGCGGCGAGGGGCCGATGACGGGGCGTTGCAGCCACTCGAGGGACTGGGCCGCGGCGGGGGCGGGGGTCATCAGGAGCGCGGGGAGGATGGAGATGCAGGCGGCGAGGGTGGGTGTCCTGGTACGCATTGGACGTGGTCCTCCGAGGGGGGGTCGCTGGCAGGAGTGTAATGGGGGCGCGGGGTTGGAGGGAAGGGAATTCGCGGGGTTTTCTGGGGCGGTTGACCGGGTTCGGGACGGGGTGAGGGGGGCCGGTGGTCGGGCGGGCTGCACCATCGTTATCGGAGGGCGGCGTGATGGCTTCCGGAGCGCCCGATGGGGTCTCTGCCACCGACACTCCAATGATCTTCACCTCTCGTGTTCAACGACACACGACGTAGTTCACGTCGCATCGACCGTTGCCGCCCCAAACAGACAGAAGCTCCGCATCACCCAGACGCCGTTGAGCGATCGGCCGAGCGTCAATGCGAACGCGCTTGCGTATGTCATAATCCAGAAGAACCGGCTCGGCTGCACCGGGATTCCCGCGCACAGCGTCTTGGGCCAGAGCCAAGTCGCAGCCATCAATCAGCAGCGTCAGCCGCTTCTCGCTCTTGGCCAAGACTGGAACATTGTAGACGACATCCATGTCTGCTATGTGCTTGATGTGATCGTTGAGGATCCAACGAACTCCTTGTGCATCCTTGTATTCAACATCATGCAAGATAATCCCGCGAATATACCATTCGCTAAGGAGGTAGCTCGTTGAATTATCATTCTTGATAATCATTGTGACGCGACAGCATTCGCCCTTGATCCGGCATCCATCAAGGCCTGACATGATGGCAAACTCATCGCGCGCTACTATGATGTCATAACCATTGAGTGCGATCCGATGGAGTGATGGCACGATGCACTGGATCTGCAACGAGAGGGGCGTGGGTTGGACCCTTGGTGCGACAGGCGCTGGCTGCGGAAAGACGGTCATTACCGCGATGCAGGCAGATGCGGCCAGAAACGTCTTGACAACCAAGTCAGAGTGGAACATTCTGGTTCTCCGTTGCGCAGGACCACGAGGTCAATATACGCCCCTACCCCCATACCGGCCATCCCCGCCCCCCCGCCCCGCCACCTCACGCGGCAGCCGGCGAAAGGTGAGAGGACGACGGGCGGCGAGCGGCCATGGGAGGTAGGGGACAGGGGAAGGGCAGCAGGGGCAGGGCGGGCAGGAGGCAATCGGGCGCTGCGGAGCCGCGTTGTTCGTGAAAGATGTAGGTATCGCCGGGGTTTCTCCGCACCCCCGGCCGATCCGGTCCGTATACTGGCACGGAGACTCGGGCGCGGGCGACGAAACGGCCGCGGTTGGCGCGATCTGGCGACCGGGGCGGGGCCCACGTCCCGGCGGGCTCACGTCGGCTTAGGGTCCGCGGGTGCATCGCACGGGAGCGGGGTGGCGGGGGCGTCCACTCCTCGAAAGAGGCTCGCATGGCCCAAGTGAAGCCCGCCGCCGTCCCGGTCAACGTCCCCGTCTCGTCCGCGGCCCAGAACGGGCGGCCGCAGAACCCGCACGGCGACCACGTTCCCCTGGCCGCGCAGGTGCGGGCGTGCGTGGCGCGGACGGTGGTGGGGCAGGACACGGTGGTGGAGCGGATCCTGATCGCGCTGCTGACGGGGGGGCACCTGCTGTTGCAGGGGGTGCCGGGGCTGGCCAAGACGCTGCTGGTGCAGAGCGTGGCGCGGGCGATCGACCTGAGGTTCGGTCGCGTGCAGTTCACGATCGATCTCTTGCCGGGGGACATCGTGGGGGCGGAGGTTCTGGACCCGGGGACGCACCAGTTCAGGGTGCAACGCGGCCCGATCTTCGTGAACCTGCTGCTGGCCGACGAGATCAACCGGGCCACGCCCAAGGTGCAGTCGGCGCTGCTGGAGGCGATGCAGGAGCGGCGTGTGACGATCGGCTCGGCGACGCTGCGCCTGCCGACGCCCTTCCTGGTGATCGCCACGCAGAACCCGATCGAGCAGTCGGGCACGTACGAGCTGCCAGAGGCG
>JBGPGM010000440.1:0-2902 GCA_041483855.1 Phycisphaerae bacterium
GCCCCCCAGCAGCGAACAGCCGGCGCGCCGGCACCCCTCGGCGACGCCCTTGACCAGGTCCAGCAGCGTGGGCCGGTCTACTTTCCCGACCGCGATGTAGTCCAGGAAGAAGAGCGGCTCGGCCCCCTGGACGATCAGGTCGTTGACGTTCATCGCCACCAGGTCGATGCCGACGGTGTCGAACTTGCGGATCGCGCCGGCGATCTTGACCTTGGTCCCCACCCCGTCGGCGCAGGCCACCAGGACCGGGTCCTTGTAGTTGCGGGCGAAGAGTTTCTGGTTGTAGTCGAGCCGGAACAGTCCCGCGAACCCCCCGGGGTTTTCGATCACCCGCGCCGAGTGCGTCCGCCGCATCAGCGACCCCAGCGACTCCGTGAAGCGGTCCTTTTCCTCCAGGTTGACCCCGGCCGCGGCGTAGGTCAGGCCGGGCGCGGGAGGGGCGCTGGTCCGCCGGCGTGCGGAGGAAGAGGAGGATGGGCGGGTCCGGCGCGGCGGTGGCGGCATCGGGGGACAGGATAGCGGAGGGAGAAGGGATCGAGGGACCAAGGGACCCGGGGATCGAGGACGGACCATGGCGCCGACGTTGCCGGGCGCCGGCGCCAGGGCTAGGCTTGGGGTCCCCACGCATCCATCCGAATATCCGGATGAATGGGAGAATGAACGGCGGGCCCGCCTGGCGCCGGTGAGTGGTGCCGTCCACGGGGCCGACCGATGAGAAGGTGTACGCTTGTCCTGACCCCGCCCTGATTCCCGCCCGTTTCCTCCCCCCCACCGCCGCGGCACCACCCACCCCCGCCCCCGGGCGTGCCGCCCCGTACACGCGGACCCACGCGGAGCACGCCGATGGCCCACCAGCACCTGTTCACGTCCGAGTCGGTCTCGATGGGCCACCCCGACAAGGTCGCCGACCAGATCAGCGACGCGATCCTCGACGCCATGCTCGAGCAGGACCCCTTCTCGCGCGTCGCGTGCGAGACGCTCTGCTCGACGGGGATGGTCGTCGTCGCTGGCGAAGTGACCACCAAGGCCTACGTCGAGATCCCCGACGTCGTCCGCGAGACGATCCGGGAGATCGGCTACACGTCGGCCGACATGGCCTTCGACTTCGAGTCCTGCTCGGTCCTCACCTCGATCAAGAAGCAGTCGCCCGACATCGCCATGGGCGTCGACCGCGAGGGCGCGGGCGACCAGGGGATGATGTTCGGCTTCGCCTGCCGCGAAACGGCCGAACTCATGCCGCTGCCGATCCAGCTGGCCCACCGGCTCGTTGAGCAGCAGGCCCACGTGCGCCGCGAGCGCCTGGTGCCCGGCCTGCGCCCGGACGCCAAGAGCCAGGTGACCATCGAGTACGAGGGGCTCAAGCCCGTGCGCGTGGACACGCTGGTCCTGAGCACGCAGCACGACCGCACCTGGAACGAGCGCCAGGACCAACTCAAGCGTGACATCATCGAGCACGTCTTCCGCCCCGTGCTCGGCGACCTGTGGAACCCGGGCATCAAGGTCCACGTCAACCCCACCGGCCGCTTCGAGATCGGCGGCCCCCACGGCGACACCGGCCTGACCGGACGCAAGATCATCGTGGACACCTACGGCGGGCGCGGCCGGCACGGCGGCGGCGCCTTCAGCGGCAAGGACCCGACCAAGGTCGACCGATCCGCCGCCTACATGGCCCGCTACATCGCCAAGAACGTCGTCGCCGCCGGCCTGGCGGATGTGTGCGAGGTGCAGCTGTCCTACGCGATCGGCGTGGCCGAGCCGACGAGCGTCTGGGTGGACTGCCAGGCAACCGAGAAGGTCAACCCGTCCAAGATCAGCGACGCGATCCGCAAGGTCTTCCCGTTGACGCCGCGCGGCATCATCGAGACGCTCGGCCTCCGCAAGCCCATCTACCGCGCCACCGCGCGCCACGGCCATTTCGGCCGCAAGCCCGACGGCAACTTCTTCACCTGGGAGAAGACCGACAAGGTCGAGGCCCTCAAGAAGGCGGCCGTGTAACGCGCCGGCCCGGACCGGTCTCCTTGCCGGCATAGAGCGCCCTCGCTTCGATGAACGCCAGCACCGCCGGATCGAGCAGCCGCCCGAGCACGTCGCGCTTCGTGCGACGCAGCCCGGGGTCGGCCAGGTACGCGCGCGCATCCGTCGAGCACGCCGCGATCACCGGCTCCGGCACGATCCTCGCCCCCCACCGCCCCAGGTCCTCCTCCGACCATGCCCCGCTGGCCCGCAGGTCCTCCATCAACTCAGCACGCGGATCCCCGCTCACCGCCCCCGCCCCACCCGCTCGCCGACGCGCCATCACCACCGGCTCGGCGATCGCGATGATCGCCCGTGGCTCCTTCCACCGATGGAACTGCGCCGCCTGATCTGCCCCGATGAGCAGCCGCAGCGCCACCCCCGCTCGCCCGTGCCCGTCGAGCCATTCCCTGGCGCGGATCACCGTGTGGATGGTGTAACTCAGCGGTGGCTCGTCCCCGGCACACGACCGCCACGCCGCCCGGTCCAGTTCATCCGTCCAGATGCAAGCCCGATCCGTCCCCCTCAGCGCCAACCGCAGCATCGCCAGCCGGTCCGCGGTCGCCGCGGCCGCCGCACCCGCCTTCAGCGGCGCCCGCGCGGCCGGGATATACACCAGCCACGCCCGCCCCTGGCACCCCGCCTCCCGCTCCACCGCCTCCCGCGCCCGGCGCGGCAGTTCCACGTGCGCCCGGTGCGGCGGATCGAACGTCCCCCCGAACAGGATCGCCAGCCGACACTCCGCCGGCAACGCCAGCGGCGTGATCGGTTCCTCCGCGGCTTGGCGAGTCAGCTCGGGCACAGCGCAGGATGTTACTCGCCCCGCCGGCCCGTCCCGCTCCCTCGCGCCGCCGCGGCCCGCTCGCGCGAGTCCAGCACCAACTCCACC
>JBGPGM010000441.1:0-2894 GCA_041483855.1 Phycisphaerae bacterium
CTCGTCCGCCTCCGACGCCCCCAGCAGGTCAGTCGCCCCGCTCCTCAGCGCCGCCACCGCGTCGTCCAGCGCCGGCGCCCGCGCCGCCATCACCACGCCCGTCCCCATCCGGTGCGCCGCCGCCACCAGGTCCAGCCCCCGGCCGTCCGGCAGGTCGATGTCCACCACCGCCAGGTCGAACGCCGCCTGCTCGTTGGCCATCGCCACCATCGCCGCGCCCAGCGAGTCCGCGTACGACGCCCGCGCCTCCAGCCGCCCCAGCGCCCCGCGAACGCTCCCGCGCCAGCCCGGGTCGCTCGACACCACCAGCACGCTCGCCGGCGCCGCGGCCGCCCGCTCGTGACCGGCCAACCCGCCCGCCGCGCCCGCGGAACCCTCCGGATTTCCTTGCCGTTCCTGACGCATCCGTACGTCCTCTCCCTCAATCGCCCGGCGGTCCCGGCTCCATCCATGGCCCGGTCGTCCTGGTCAACCCCATCGCACTCACGCCGCCTCCAGCACCGCGCCCGGCTCGTGCCAGCGCCAATCCGGCAGCGCCACTGTCGCCGTCGTCCCCTTCCCGACGGCACTCTCCAGCGTTATCCGGCCACCGTGCAGCGCCACCAGCCGCTCGGCCGTCGGCAGCCCCAGCCCGGCCTGCCGCCCCGCCGGCTTCTCGCTGAAGAACGGGTCAAAGGCGTGTTGCAACGCGTGTTCGGACATGCCGCTCCCACTGTCGATCACCTGAATCAACAGTCGGTCATCCACCGGGTCGGTTTGAACGCGAACCTCCACGAAGTCCCGCGCCCCCGATTCGATCGCATTGACGACCAACTCATACAGGGCACGGTGCATCAGTTCTCGGTCCATCCGCGCCGGCGGCAGCGGGCCCGCGATCGTCACCTTGATCGGAACCAGCGGCGCCCGGGCCGATCGTGCGCCCACCCGCTCCCGCGCTTCCTTGATCACCTCCCCCACCAGGTCCACCACGCTCGTCCCCGCGAACGCCGCCGCCGGCGGGCTCGCGATCAGGTGCAGCCGCGCGATCAGCCCGCTCAGGCGGGCCGTCGCCTCCACGATCGCCGCCGCGGCCTCCTTGTCTCGCCCCTCCGTCAGCCGCGACGCCAGCGCCTGCGCCCGCCCGCTGATCACCGCCAGCGGGTTGTTCATCTCGTGCGCCGCCCCCGC
Source organism: Phycisphaerae bacterium (assembly GCA_041483855.1). Lineage (GTDB taxonomy): Bacteria > Planctomycetota > Phycisphaerae > Phycisphaerales > UBA1924 > JBGPGM01. Next base: position 1,168 of record JBGPGM010000441.1, read on the forward strand.
GGTCAGTTCGCCCAGCCTCACCATCGACCCGGCGTCCGCCAGCTGCTTCTGCGTCTGCGCCAGCACCAGGTTCGCCTCGGCCAGTTGCTCGCCCACCCGGCGCGCCCCCTCCTGTCCCACCGCGGCGCCCAGCGCCCCGATCCACGTCGCCAGCAGCGCCCCGAGGGCCGGCTCGCCGATCTGCGCCAGCGCCGCGCCCCGGTCGTGCACCAGCACGATCGTGCCCCGCTCCCCCGACAGCAGTGTCGTCGCCCCCACCGGCCCGCCCCGCGCCCCCGCGTCCGCGTGACGCGCCAACCACGCGTCCAACCGCGCCGCCCCGTCCGCCATCTGCGCCACCGCCGCCAGCCCCGCCCCGCCCCACTCCCCCTGCGCGTCCACCCACTGCCCGCGCGACCGCTGGCCCTGCCGCGTGAACGACATCGCCAGCCACACCTTTCCGCCTTCCCTCCCGTTCCCCTCTCCTCCCGCCGGCTCGTACACCGCGCCGTAGAACCCCGGCCCCAGCACACCCGCCGCCGACGCCACCACACACCCCACCACCTCCACCAGCGCCGCATCCGCCCCCAGCGAGCACGCGAACTGCCGCACCGCCTCCAGCACCCGCGCCTGGTCCTGCGCGCCCCGCGACCGCCGCTGCAGCACCTCGTTGAGCCGCCCCAGTTGCCGGTTCGCCGCGCGCAGCGAGTCCAGCATCAGCCGCTCACCCGGCTGCGCCCCCAGCCCCAGGTCCTCGCACCGCTCCCCCAGCGCCGCGTGAACCCGCGGGATCACCCCCGCCACCCGCCGCTCATCCAACCCCAGCGGCCCCAGCAGTTCCGCCGACGCCGGCGCCGGCAGGTAGTTCCCCGACCACCCCAGGTGCAGCTGCCGGCACATCGCGTCCGCCACCCCCACCAGCCCCGCCATCCCTCGGTTCACCGTCTGCGGCAAACTCCCGTACGGCTGCCCGTGCAGCCACATCACGTCCTGCAACGTCCGCGGTAGCGACCACCGCTCCGCCAGCCGCTTGCCCGCCGTGTGATGGTCCAGCCCGAAGACCGACCGCTCCAGGTCCGCAATGTTCGCCTGCCGGTGCTCGGCCAGCATGATCACCCGCCCGTACGCCGCGGGCAGCACCGTCTCCAGCGCCAGCTTGCCCAGGTCGTGAACCAGCCCCGCGACAAACGCCTCCGGCGGGGCGATCCCCAGCCCCTTGTGCTCGCGCGCCAGCAGTTCCGCGCAGCACGCCACCGCGATCGAGTGCCGCCAGAACCCGTCCGCGTCGAACGCCGCCCCGGGCGGTTCGCCCGGCACCCCGGCCCCCGGGGCCCCCGCCCGCCCGCGCTGCCACCCGTCGAACTGGAACACCTGCAGGCTCAGCACCAGGCACTGCACCGCCTCCAGCCCCAGCATCACCACCGCCTGGTGCACCGTCCCGATCCGGTCCCCCAGCCGCGCATCCGTCCGCCGGCACAGCGACAGCACCCGCGCCGTCAGCACCGGGTCCGTCTCGATCAGCCGGATGATCTCTTTCAGGTCCGCGTCGTCGGCGCTACTCACGCTCATCAGCCGCGTCGCCACCGTCGGCAGCGTCGGCAGCGTGTCCAGCTCCGCAAGGATCAGCTCCGCCTGGCGGCTGATCGATGGCTCGGGCCCCTGCGGCATCGTCGTGCTCTCCCGGCGCCGTGGTGGGGGGCGCCCTGCCCGCACGCCCGCCGCTCACATCTCCAGCAACTGCGTCATCC
>JBGPGM010000442.1:0-2868 GCA_041483855.1 Phycisphaerae bacterium
CGGAGATCGTCAAACGGTACTTCCACGCCGACTCCGTCCGCTACGCGGCCTGAGGATCAACTGTCAAAACAATAGTGGCCGGGGTAGTATGTCCATCCCTCAGATTGCACAACGATTCTCTGTCGCTCAAAACGATCGTGCCAAGCGAGATGTGATTCTCCGGGCAATAGACGAAGGAGTGGTACGGGTAGGCCTGCCGGTGGCGGATTTGCGGAGCATGTTCGGGTCGGGTGACGGGGGTTCGCATGACAGCGAATCGGGCCTCACACAAGTGATCTATGACCTCGCACCCCCCATCCGCGCGAAGGGAACCACCGGCCAGGCTCCCGCACAACCTTTGGGCTGGTACTTCGTCGTCAAGCACGACGGCAGCCACGTGCAAAACTACTACTTGTCTGATGTGCACATGAAATAGCGGCGACCAGGCGTCAAACCGCCGCTCTATCCAGCTGAGCTACGAGCGCATCACCATGACTCTCCCCGGCCGATTCGACCCGTGCCGCGCGGGGACGGCTCCGCTTCGGACGCCGCGGGCAGTGCCGCCTCCCACCGGAGGGTCGGCGGCACCGGCGCCGAAGCCGGAATACGCCAGAGGGTAGCAATCGAGGCTGCGCCGGACGATACGTGCGGGTGGTGGGAGGCGATGACGGCTTGCGCCCCGCGGCGGGGGCGCGGCGGTCCCGCGGCGCCGGGGTCGGCCCGCGGCTCCCCCAGGGCCCGCGCTGCAAACGGTACTCTGGAGCCGCGGTCCGTGGGGTCGGATCCGCCCAGCCCGGGTGCCGCGTCCGCCGATGAGCGCCGAGCCTTCATCCCGCGAATCGAACAGCCTGCGGGCCGAGGGTCTGTGCGTCGCCTTCGGCGCGGTGCGGGCGCTGGACGCGGTATCGCTGGAGGTCGTGCCGGGCGAGATCCACTCGCTGTGCGGCGAGAACGGCGCGGGCAAGTCCACGCTGATCAGGTGCCTGGGAGGGTCGCTGCGCCCGGCGGCCGGGCGGGTGATGATCGGCCGTCGGCCGCTTCCCGCGAGCGTGCGCGCCGCCGAGGCCGCCGGCGTCGCCGTCATCCACCAGGAGCCGCTGGCGTTCCCCGACCTGTCGGCCCAGGACACGATCTTCATGGCGCGCGAGCCGACGCGACTGGGAGGCCTGTGGCTGGACCGGCGCGTCATGCGCCGGCGGGCGGGGGAACTGCTGGCCTCCCTAGGAGAGCGGATCGACACGCGCCGCCCGGTGGGCGAACTGCCGCTGGCCCAGCGGCAGATGGTCGCGATCGCCCGGGCCCTGGCCGTCGAGTGCCGATTCCTCGTGCTCGACGAACCGACGGCCTCGCTCTCCGGGCGCGAGGCGGACGCGCTACACGGGCTCATGCGGGCACTGGCCGCGCGGGGCGTCGGCGTGCTCTTCGTCAGCCATCGCCTCGACGAGGTGCTGGCGCTGTCGCAGCGCATCACGGTCCTGCGCGACGGCCGGCTGGTGTGTACGCGCCCGGGCGCGGGCCTGTCGCGCGATGAACTGGTCCGCTTCATGGTCGGGCGTGACGTCGCCCACGGCCCGCCCATGAGGGATGCGGCGCCCGGTGCCGTGCGGCTGGAGGTGCGCGGCTTGGGGCACGCCGGCGCGTACTCCGGCATCTCGCTGACGGTCCGCGCCGGCGAGATCGTCGGCCTGGCCGGCCTGGTCGGGGCCGGGCGCTCGGAGATCGCACGGGCGGTCGCCGGCGTCGATCGACCCGACACGGGCCAGGTGCGGGTTGACGGCCGGCTCCTGCGCCCAGGGCGCGTGCGTGGCGCGGTCGGCGCGGGCCTGGCGCTGGTGCCCGAGGACCGGCGCGAGCAGGGGCTCGTGCTGGCCATGTCCGTCGCCGCAAACATCGGGCTGGCGGACCCGCCGGGCGTCGCTCGCCGGGGCTTGATCCAACGCGCCCGGGAGCGCGAACTGGCCCGCTCCAGCGTCGAGCGCCTGGCCATCAGGGCCGCGGGCATCGACGCCAGTGTCGGCACGTTGTCCGGCGGGAACCAGCAGAAAGTGCTGCTGGCCAAGTGGCTGGTACACCGGCCGCGAGTATTGATCCTCGACGAGCCGACGCGCGGCGTCGATGTCGGGGCGAAAGCGGAGATCCACGGGCTGATCCATCGCTTGGCCGATGACGGCGCGGCCGTGCTCCTGATCTCCTCGGACCTGCCCGAACTGCTCGGGCTCGTCGATCGCATCCTCGTCTTGCGTGAGGGGCGGCTGGTCGGCGAGATGCCTGCATCGCGGGCCACTCCCGACGCGGTGCTGTCGCTGGCGGTTCCGTCGGGGCGTTGGCCGGAGACGGAGGTCCGAGCGTGAGCGCCGCCAGAGGGCTCGATCACGCGGGCCGGCTGGCCTGGCTTGTCCGGCGCGAGGCGGGGATCGCGCTGATCCTGGGCGTGACCATCCTGCTGGTGGGCGTGGTCAACCCGGCGTTCCTGGGCGCGGACAACCTGGCCGACATGCTGTCGGGGTGCGCCCCGTGCCTGATCGTCGGCTGCGGCGTCGCGCTCGTGGTAGTCGCGGGCGAGATCGACATCTCGGTGGGCTCGCTGTACGGGCTGTTGGCGGCGCTCATGGGCGTGCTGGCCTCGCCGAGCCACGCCGGGCTGCCCGTGCCGGTCGTGGTTAGCCTGGTGCTGCTGGCGGGCCTGGGCATCGGATTGGTAAGCGGCGTGCTCGTGGCCGTTGGCCGCGTCCCGTCCATCATCGTCACGCTCGGGATGCTCACGATCCTGCGCGGCGTCACGGAGATCGTCCTGGGGGGCCGGTGGGTCACCGATCTGCCGCCGGCCCTGCGGACGCTCGGTACGGCCCGGCCGCTGGGGTTGACGTACGCGGTGTGGGCCGCGCTGGC
>JBGPGM010000443.1:0-2850 GCA_041483855.1 Phycisphaerae bacterium
CCCTCCCCGATCACGCTCAGCAGCGTGTAGGCGCCGATCCGGTCCCCCACGCCCTCGACGGCGCCATCCCCTAGCTCGGCGCCGGGGCGCGCCGTCCCGATGCCGGACAAGGTCGGGGCGTCCATGAACTCCCCCGCGGTCTCGTGCGAAGCCAGCAGGCCCTCGACCTGCGCCCGCAGCGCGGCATCCCCGGCGCAGGCGGTATCCAGGAACGCGGCTCGCTCCGGCTCGGGCAGGTCCAGGGCATCGCCGAAGACCGCCTTGGCGCGCCCCCAATCGTGTTCGACCATGGACAACTCCTGACTTACACCTGGCCCCGCAGCGCCTGGTGCAGCCAGGCGCGGGCGAATGACCAGTTCCGCTTGACCGTCCGCGCCGACATGCCCGCGGCTTCAGCGACCTGTTCCACGCTCAGCCCCGCGAAGAAACGCAGACGGACCACCTCGCCCGCGTCCGGGTCCACCTCCTCCAAGCGCCGGACCGCGCCATCCAGGGCCATGATCTGCTCCTCGTCCTGCTCCGCGGCCAGGTCCAGGACGTTCAACGGCACACGCTGCCGACCGCCGCCACGCTTGACCCGCCCGCGCCGGCGGGCGTGCTCGATGAGCAGGCGCCGCATCGCGTCGGCGGCGACGTGGTAGAAGTGGGCCCGGCCGTTCCAGGCAATGGGCTGGTCGCCCATGATCCGCAGGTAGGTTTCGTGAACCAGGGCCGTCGCCTGGAGCGTGTGCCCGGGACGCTCTGAGGCCATGCGCTGCTCCGCGATGGCCCGAAGGTGGCCGTAGACGATGGGCAGGAGCAGGTCCGCCGCGCCGGGCCGGCCGTCGGCCACATCCCGCAGCAGGCGGGTCAGCTCGCCCGGCGGTGTCGCCTCGGGGTTCCCCCCTGAGGGAATGCCCATGCGCCCAGCATACAAGGGCCGCGGGGTGGGTTGAACGCCCGACATCACCCAACTCATCATCGAACGCGGCCAGGAGGCCCGGCCTCAGGAGCCTTGGTTGCTGGGAACAGCAGACTGGCAAGAGCAATGGCGCCCAGCACCGAGCGTCAGCGGGCGGGGTCAGGCCCCAGGCCAGCGCCGTGAAGTCGGTCGAACGCACCAGCTCCCACCGTCGGTCCGATCGACGCTCGTCCGCTGCGCCCTGTCTTGGGCCGCGGATGCGGCGCCAGCCTGGAGCCATGGGCGTCAGCACATGGCGCACCATGAGTTGCGCCGTAACCCCCGAACGGGCGACATCGCCTGCTGCCGCGGCTGTCCGCACTCCGACTGATGGTGGTGCGGATCAGCCCCGGAGCACGACTCTGGTCAGGGCTGCGAAATCGTGGCACCCGGCGCACTGGTGTGGCGCGAACGGCGCCGTCGATGCGAGTGCCGTGCAGGCGATCCATAACGGCACCGCCCGCACAATCCTGCGCCCGAGCCGGAACGCGGCGGCGGCGATCCGGAACCTGAAGGCAACCTGCCCGGAGGAGATCGAGATCGACATCAAGACCGGAAAGACAAAGTGACGCAGCCGACTGCTCGCGACAGGCTCGCCGACGGAGTGGTCGGTCCCAGGCGGGTCGCGGGCAGTGCAGGCCTGGAGGAGATGAGGGCGGAAGCCAGCCGAAGGTGCGTCCGCGTCGGCAGGGCACCCGAGGCCGCCCACCGGAATCGCAAATTCTATTGACACGCCCGCCATGGGCGTTATGTTCGTATTCGGGCTCGAAACCACGGGCGGCCCATGCGTGCCTCCGTGCGCGCCTTGCGCGCCCGGCCAGAGGAAGAGGAGGAGAACGATCATGTTCGCAGACCATCGTGCCGTGCGCGACCTTCTTGGCGCCGGGCTCGCCAGCCTGTGCGTTCTCTCCCCGGCGATGGCCCAGCAGGTCGCGCCGGCGCCCAAGGGCGAAACTGTCGGGCCGGGAACGATCCGCATCCATCGCCAGGAGCACGTGCGCCTGAGCAAGGGTCAACTCGAGGCCCTGATCGCGAAGGGGAAGAGCCCCCATCTGGATGGGAACAGCGGCGACCTGATCCTTGAAACATTCTCTGATCACCTGCCTCCGAACTGGATCATGGAGCGCCCCGCCGACCTGCCGCCCGGCACGCGCATCGACTCGCTGGGCAACCCGATCGTGAACGACACACCCGGGCTTCCGGCGTGGTCGCAACGCGATATCGATTCGCTGCGGAGCGCCATCGTTCAGTGGCGCGACGAACTCGTCCGCGCCCGCGCCGAGAGGCGCGACACGACCGAGAACGAGGGGATACTCGGCAACTTCCTCGGCCAGGCGATCACCCGGGCCATCCCGGTGGACGACCTCGTGGATATCGACAACGCCGGACTGGTGGACGCAGGGCTGGCCCAATCCATCCTCGCCCACCTTCACTTCTACGAGAACGTCCGCTTCGCCAACCAGGAACTCTTCCGGTATCAGTACCAGCCCACCGTCTACCCCGCCCGCATCGCCGATTTCGCCGCCCGGCACGGCGTGCCCCTGGCCACGGTGCAGACGCTGGAGCCGATGGAGTTTGTGCCGCGCGGCGGCCAGCCCAGCGGGTGCTACGCCCGCACGGCGTTCGCCCGCGGCATGATCCTGCTTTCCGGCCAGACTGACATCTGGGTCGCCAACGGCTTCGACGACGCGTCCGCCGATGTCCCCACGGGCTTTCCGCTCTTCTTTTTCTACGACTGCCAGGACCCGGACAACAACGACATGGTCCGGGTGTCCACCAACGGCTACATCTCCTTCTTCCAGCAGGGCGGCGGGGCGCTGGACGGCACCAACTTCACCAATGACGCCATCCCGAACGCCGCGGACCCGGACGGCGTTGCCGCAGTTGTCGTTGGGCGGGCGCGGCGAGGG
>JBGPGM010000444.1:0-2848 GCA_041483855.1 Phycisphaerae bacterium
CCCTTCCCGCGCGACAAGACCTGCGCCGGCTGGATCACTCCCGCGGTCGTCGAGGAACTCCAACTCGACACCGCCGACTACGCCCGCTCGCGCGTCTTCCAGCCCATCACCGGCTTCCGCACCGGCACGATCGGCGGGCGCATCGTCGAGACGCGCTACGGCGGCCCCGTGAGCTTCGGCATCCGGCGCTGCGAGTTCGACGACTACCTGCTGCGGCGCTGCGGCGCCCGCCTGCGCCTGGGCGAGAAGGTGGAGTCGATCGAGCGATCGGGCAGCGCGTGGATCATCAATGGATCGATCCACGCGCGGCTGCTCGTCGGCGCGGGCGGCCACTTCTGCCCGGTCGCGCGCTTCCTGGGCCCCCACCGGGGCGGCAAAGAAGTGGTGGTCGCGGCGCAGGAGATCGAGTTCGAGCTCAGCGAGCGGCAACTCGGCGAGTGCGCCGTCCAGGCCGCCGTGCCCGAACTCTACTTCTGCCCCGACCTGCGGGGCTACGCCTGGTGCTTCCGCAAGGGGAACTTCCTCAATATCGGGCTCGGGCGCGAAGACAACCGGCGGCTCTCGGAGCAGGTTGCCGCCTTCTGCGACCTGATGAAGGACCAGGGCCGCATCCCGCGCGACACGCCCGTGCAGTTCCACGGGCACGCCTACATCCTCTACGGCCACAGCCCGCGCCAGGTCGCCGACGACGGCGTCCTGCTCATCGGCGACGCCGCGGGGCTTGCCTACGCCCAGAGCGGCGAGGGCATCCGCCCGGCCGTCGAGTCGGGCCTGATGGCGGCGCAAGCCATCTTGGCCGCGGGCGCCGATTATCGGCGGAAGAGCCTGCAGCCCTATGTCAACGGGCTCGCGCGCCGATTCGGCGACCCCAGGCCACCCGGGCGCGCCTCGGCGCTCGTGCCGACGACGCTCAAGGAGACGGTCGCGGCATATCTGCTGGCGACGCGCTGGTTCTCCCGTCACGTGCTCATCGACCGTTGGTTCCTTCACGCCCACCAGGCGGCGCTGGCTTGACGCTGCTGCATGCTCGGCGCTCCCAGGCCGCCAACCCGGTGCCATGCCCGCCCGCCCGGGTCGGGCTGCTTGCCTTCTTCACCGTCCAGGGAGACGCCACGCCCGCACCAGGGGGCCGGTGCGGGGGTCGATGTCGGCGTGCCATCCGCCGGCGATAATGCTCGTGGCTTCCACCGGCCAGACGCCGTAACCGTCGCGCCGAGCCGGGCCGACGTGGTAAATCATGAAGTCCCCCGGTTCGTCGCCCATGAGTCCAATGGCGATGCGCTTGGCCTCCTCGGAGGGGATTGGCCAACGGGCGACTTCGTCGGGCTCCACGAAGCCGTTCACGCCGTAGGGCTCGGGCGCCGGCGCCGCCGAGCCCGGCTTCTCCGGAGCACGGCATCCCATCGCGGTCCCGACCCATGCGGCCGCCAGCAGTGCTCCCGAGCCTCGCATCCGGACATCCTAGGCGAGGGCGCCCGTTCCACCATCGCCGTTGGATCCCGCAGGGGGATTCGTCTGGTGTGCGCAGATCTGCGGCAGTTCCGCGTCGCTGACCAGCGTCAGGCCGCTGGCGATCGCCAGGTGCGCCAGGTGCAACTGCCCGTGGAGGCCCAGTTTCTCCGTGATGCGCTCCCGCCGGTGATTGACCGTCTTGAGGCTCCGGAAAAGCCGGCGCGCGATTTGCCGGCTCGCCAGCCCCAGGCCCATCAGGCGCAGGACCTCCATCTCGCCCAGGCTCAGGCACGCCAGCGGCCCGAGATCATGGGCCCGCGCCTTGACGACGTTGCCAACATCAAGGAACTGCGCCGGGTAAGTGTGGGCCACGTGGTGCGTCGCCATCAGCACGAGCGGCGTCCGCTCCCTCGTGAGCGGACGGAGACTCATCCGCGTCCAGACACCCTTGAGCATGCCCACCACGACCAGCGGCCGGCCTTCACTGAACACGACCTTGATCAGCCCCAGCCGTTCCGCGGCCACCGGCGGGAACCACACCTCCGTCAACGAACGCCCCGTGAGAAGGCTGCCGGCCGCCAGGCGCACGTCAGCACGGGAGTTGGCGAACCGGCAGTACCCGTGTTGATCCACCACCGCCACAGCGCAGTCGGCGTCTTCGACCAGTGCCTGCCAGGCGGTGCGTTGCACCGCCTCCACGAGGGGGAAGTCCCCCGGTTCTGCTTCTGTCACCGGCGCCGGCGAATGCGCGTTCATCGGTCGTCCCTCCGGCGTTGTGCTTACCAGCGGGCGTCGCCGCTTTTTTGCGCACTCTTAACGGAGGGGCTGAGCCCGCCATCCCCGTGGATCCGCTCCCACACTTCGCAGCGATGGACAGGGACGCCGCCATCGACCTCGAAGCCCAGCCGGACCTTGGTGCCTCTCACCTCGATCACGGTGACCCTGAGAATGCGATCGCCGCCGCCGATCCCGGTGACGACCGCGGATTCGTGGGGCTTCCTCGACAAGACCAGCATGGTGAATACTCCCTCATGATGGATCGCCCGACGCGGCCCCGTTCCAGGAGGACGCGCCGGTTCCGTGAGCCAGCAGGAACACCTGCACCATGGTGCCGCTCGTGAACGCGTGGACCACGGTGCCGGTGGTCGGGTCGACTTCCGCGGCCGCCTCGCGCACCGGCACGCCGGTGATCCGTTTGATCTCGTGCCGCAACGAGTCGGCGGAGCAGTTGAACAGCTGCCGGTGAAACTCCTGAACCTGCGCAGCGCCCGCCGGGCTCCTGGCCAGCAGTTGCTCGGCTTCCGACAAAGCCTCGTGCAGCGTAACCACGAGCGTTTCTTCACTCAGAACCACAGTCACCGCCTTTGGAGCGTGCCCCGTGCTCGCCTGGTGGAGA
>JBGPGM010000445.1:0-2844 GCA_041483855.1 Phycisphaerae bacterium
GCTGGCCGCCTCGCTCTGCCGCGGCCTCTCCGGCGTCCGGCCCGTCGTGGCGCAGACGCTCGCCGCCGCGCTCAACGCCGGCGTGACGCCCGTCGTGCCCGAGACCGGCTCAGTCGGCGCCTCCGGCGACCTGACCCCGCTCGCCCACCTCGCCCTCGTCCTGATCGGCGAGGGCGAGGCCGTCTTCCAAGGCCGCAGGATGCCCGGAGCCGCTGCGATGGCCGCCGCAGGCTGCTCGCCCGTGGCGCTCGAGGCCAAGGAGGGCCTGGCCCTCATCAACGGCACCCACCTCATGGCCGCCCAGGCCGCCCTCCTCATCTCCGACTTCGACCGCCTCTTCGACGCCGCCCTCGTCGGCGCGGCCATGTCCATCGACGCCTGCCGCGCCACCGATACCTTCCTCGACGAACGCGTCCACGCGGCACGCCGCCAGCCCGGCCAGGTCCACGTCGCCGCGCGCCTGCGCCGCCTGCTCGCCGGCAGCGCCATCATCCCCTCCCACCGCCTCAACGACCCCCGCGTGCAGGACCCCTACTCGCTCCGCTGCGCCCCGCCCATCCTCGGCGCCGCCTGGGACGCGGCAGCCTCCCTCCGTGCGGCCATCGACGCCGAACTCGGCGCGGTCACCGACAACCCGCTGGTTTTCGCCAACCCCGACGGCTCCCCCGCCATCGTCTCCGCCGGCAACTTCCACGGCATGCCCCTGGCCATCCCCCTGGACACCCTGGCAATCGCCCTCTGCCACGTCGCCGGCGTCGCCGAACGCCGCGTCTACCACATGCTCTCCGGCTTTGACCCAGACGCCGGCCTGCCCCCCTTCCTCAGCCCCATCCAGGGCCTGCACTCGGGCCTGATGATCGTGCAGTACACCGCCGCGGCGTGCTGCAACGAACTGATCGGCCTGGCCGCCCCCGCCAGCGTGGCCAACCTGTCCACCAGCGCCGGCATGGAGGACTACAACTCCTTCGGACCGCGCAGCGCCTCCAAGGCCCGGCGCGCCCTGGACCTGGCCCGCACCGTCGTCGCCATCGAACTGCTCTGCGCCGCCGAGGCCATCGAGCACCACCGCCCCCTCCGGTCCAGCCAGCCCGTCGAGCGCGCCCACGCCGCGATCCGCGCCCGTGTCCCGCGCCTCACCGGCGACCGGACGACCGCGCCGGATATCCGCGCCATCGCCGCGATCATCGACACCGGGGTATTGGCCTAACATCTTACTGCGCCAGCCGCGTTCGGGGGGGGATCGCCGTCGCGTCGGAATTCATCCAATCGGGCCTTGTGTTGACGGCGCGAGCACGGTAGCGTGATCCGGAGATCGCTCGCCCCCGCGTGCCCCGGATCACCAGTCTCGTCGGCCCAGCGCACGCGAAACAGTGAGTACAGCCATGGCAACAGCGACTGCTCGTCCTCGGTCGGGTGCGTCCGCCTCGGACCGCGCGCCCAAGCGCCCGGCCCGCCTGGTCCGCGCCCCGCGCGGCAACCGCCTCTCCTGCAAGACCTGGCAGGCCGAGGCCGCCATGCGCATGCTCATGAACAACCTCGACCCCGAGGTCGCCGAACGCCCCGAATCCCTGGTCGTCTACGGCGGGCGCGGCCAGGCGGCCCGCTCCTGGGAGGCCTACGACGCCATCGTCGCCGCGCTCCAGCGGCTCGAGCCCGACGAGACCCTCCTGGTCCAATCCGGCAAGCCCGTGGGCGTGGCCCGCACCCACCCCGACGCCCCGCGCGTCCTGATCGCCAACTCTAATCTCGTCCCCCACTGGGCCACCCAGGAACACTTCGACGAACTGGCCGCCAAAGGACTGATCATGTACGGCCAGATGACCGCCGGGTCCTGGATCTACATCGGCACCCAGGGGATCCTCCAGGGAACCTACGAGACCTTCGCCGAGTGCGCCCGCCAGCACTTCGGCGGCACGCTCGCCGGTCGCCTCTGCGTCACCGCCGGTTGCGGCGGCATGGGCGGCGCCCAGCCCCTGGCCATCACCATGAACGGCGGAACCTGCCTCATCGCCGACGTGGACAACTCCCGCCTCGTCCGCCGCCAGCGCGACCGCTACCTCGACCACATCATCACCGGCGTCGACGAGGCCATCGACGCCGCCGTCTACCACGCCGAGCACCGCGAGCCCACCAGCATCGGCGTCGACTGCAACGCGGTCGAACTGCTCGAGCGCCTCCTCGCCCGCGGCGTCACGCCCGACGCCCTGACCGACCAGACCAGCGCCCACGACCCGCTCCACGGCTACGTCCCCATCGAGATGACCTCGCGCGAGGCCGAGATCATGCGCATCCGCTACCCCGAGCAGTACCTCCAGTACAGCCTGGACACCATCGAGCGCCACGTCCGGGCCATGGTCGAACTCCAGGGCCGCGGGGCCGTCACCTTCGACTACGGCAACAACATCCGCCAGCGTGCCTTCGACCATGGCTTCCAGGACGCCTTCGCCTTCCCAGGGTTTGTCCCCGCGTTCATCCGGCCGCAGTTTTGCCTCGGGCGCGGCCCGTTCCGGTGGGTGGCGCTCTCGGGCGACCCCAAGGACATCCTCACGACCGACCGCGCGCTGCTCGAAGCCTTCCCCGACGACGAAGCCCTCCAGCGCTGGCTGCGCCTCGCCCAGGAGCGCGTCGCCTTCCAGGGCCTGCCCGCGCGCATCTGCTGGTTCGGCCTCGGCCAACGCGCCAAGGCCGGGCGGATCTTCAACGACCTCGTCGCCAGCGGCAAGGTCTCCGCACCCATCGTCATTGGGCGCGACCACCTGGACTGCGGCTCGGTCGCCTCCCCCAACCGCGAGACCGAGGGCATGCTCGACGGCTCCGACGCCATCAGCGACTGGCCACTCCTCA
>JBGPGM010000446.1:0-2842 GCA_041483855.1 Phycisphaerae bacterium
CCAGTGCCCCTGAGGCAGTGCCTTGACCCGGATCGCCAAGCTCTCCCGCAGCAGCGGCTCCGCCTCTTCCGCCCGGCCCTGGTCCGTGAGGATCCACCCCAGCGTCCCCAACGAACCGGCGAGCTCCGGGTGATCCGGCCCCAGGGCCTTGCGCCGGATCTCGATCGCCTCGCGACACAGCGGCTCGGCGTCCTTCAGTTTCTCCTGGGCCTGCAGCACCAGCGCCAGGTTGTTCAGACCCCTCGCGATGTTCGGATGGTCCGCCGGATATAGCGCGCGGTTCATCGCCAACGCCTCGGCGTACAGCGGCTCCGCTTCAGCGGCCTTGCCCTGCGACTGGACCAGCATTGCCAGGTTGTTCAATGCGGCCGCAACGTCCTCGCTCATGTTCCCTTGCTTCCGCCGCAACAGGTCCAGCGACTGTCGGAACAGCCCCTCGGCCTCCCCCAGCCGGCCCTTGTCGCGCAGGAGCATCGCCAGGTCGTCGGTCGCCGCGGCTAGGTCGGGGCTGTCCTCGGGCAGCAGGGCGCGGCAGATGGCTAGCGATTGGCGCAACAGCGGCTCCGCCTCGTCGAGCCTTCCCTGGGCCCGCAGGAGGCGTGCCAGCGTACTCATGGCCCCGGCCACGTCCAGGTGCTGCTCGCCGTACACGCGCTGGGTGATGGCCACGGCCGGGCGCAGTTGGGCCTCGGCCTGTTGATAGAGCCCCAGAGACAGGTAGGTGCTGCCCAGCGTCGTGCGCACCGCTCCCTCGATCTCGGGCTGGTCCTTGAGGGATCCGGCGTCGAGCCGTTGTGCGGCCTCGTCGAGTACCTGTCGGACGGTCACATCGGGGCCCTTGGCGTTGTCCGGATCCGCCGAGGCGAGCATGTCCTGCATGAACTGGCGGACGGCCTGCGCCTTGGATTCGCTGGCTTGGGCGAGGAGGCGCTGGGTGTGCTCGGAGTTGCCGGCCCGCGTCGCCGCCACCGCCTGCCAGACCGTCCCGCCCACGCCGAGCAGCAGCGTGCCGGCGACGGCCCCAGCCGCGCCGAAGGCCCATCGGTTGCGCCGAACCAACTTGCGCAGGCGGTACGAGGCGGACTCGGGCCCGGCGATCAGCGGCCTGCCTTCGACGTAGTTACGGAGATCGTCGGCCAGCTCCAAGGCACTCTGGTACCGCTGGGCACGGTCCTTGCGCATCGCCTTGAGGGGGATCCACTCCAGTTCGCGGCGCAGCAGGCGCGCCAGCGACACCGGGTCGGTGCGCCGGCACCGGGCTATGTCGCCCGGCAAAGAGCCCGCGGCGCCGGCGACGGGCGATCTCGTCGGTCCCTCCTCGGCGACCACCCTGGCAGGCTCGCTCCGCAGCGAGGTCAGCCGCACGCGCGGACGGGGCGGATCGACATCCCGGATGATCCGCTGGATCTCCGCATGACCAGCGAACCGCAGCGAAGACGGGTCGAACGGCAGCACGCCCGCGAGCAGCTCGTACAGCAGCACGCCCAGGCTGTACACGTCCGTGCGCGTGTCGATGTCCGCGCCGTCCATCCCGGCGTGCTCGGGGCTCATGTATTCCGGCGTGCCGATCAGGCGCCCCTGCTCGGTAAAGATCGTGTGCTCGGTCAGCCGCTGGCTGATCGCCTTGGCGATGCCGAAGTCGATGACCTTGGGGATCGGCCGGCCGCCCGCGATGCTGACCAGGATATTCGACGGCTTGAGGTCGCGGTGGATGATCCCCTTGGTGTGCGCGTGCTGCACCGCCTCGCACACGGGAATGAACAGGTCCAGCCGCTGGTGCACGGTCAGCATCTGCACGTCGCAGTACTCGGTGATCGGCCGGCCCTCGACGTACTCCATGACGAAGTACGGCCGGCCTCGGTCCGTGGCCCCGGCGTCAAAGACCTTGGCGACGCTGGGATGATCCATCAAGGCCAGCGCCTGGCGTTCGGCCTCGAAGCGGGCGATGACCGCCCTGGTGTCCATCCCCGGCTTGATGACCTTCAAGGCCACGCGCTGCACGTGGGGGACGCGCCGCTCGGCTAGGTACACCACGCCGAACCCGCCCTCGCCAAGCACCCGTACCAGCCGGTACGGCCCGATCTGGTCCCCAGGGCGCTCGCCAAGAGACGGAGGATCGGGGGGGCGTGTCGCGACCGGGACTGAGGCAGCCCCGGTCGGCCGCTGGTCCGGATCGTCAGGTGTGTGCCTGTCCCGACGCGCCGTATCCGACATGCCGAGCCTCCAGTGGCAACCCCGTGTCAGTTTACCACCGCCCGCGCGAGAGTCCCCCCGGCCACCCAGGCCGGACGGCCAGCCGGGGTCCCGGGCAGGCAGGCGAGGGAGAACCGCCGTGAATTCATCTCCCCGGGTCGCTTCCCAGTTGACTGGCAGCGGAGAGATGGTACAACGTGCCTCCATGACGCCGGGGCCAGAGGCCGCCCCCGGGGTCCGGCCGGCCAACGGAGGCGGGCCGCGCACCGCAGCCGACCTCTTCCGGGCGACTGGCACTATGAATGATGAGCACTCGTTCTCGAAGCCGCGGGGGTTGGGCGTCACGGGCGGCCGCACGGTCGCGCTGAGGCTGCTGGACGAGGCCGAGGAAGAACCTCCAAGTCGCGTGGTCGCCGGCGACGCGAATACGGAGCCTCCCGCACAACTCGGGACACTCGGCAGCGTCGAAGGGGCCGACGGGTCGTTCAACGTCAGCCCCCGTTCGATGGCGTTCTGCCGTCGGCATTTCCCGGACGCCACCGTGGCGAAGTGGAACGACTGGAAGTGGCAGCTCCGCAACCGACTCAAGGACCTCAAGACGCTGGAGAAGGTCTTCCGCCTCTCAGCCGACGAACTGGCGGCCGTGCGC